>DASQMW010000203.1:0-7105 GCA_035645295.1 Archangium sp. | reverse complement strand
GTCCCGGAAGGACCTCGGGGTGGAGGGACTGGCGAGCGCCCTCGTCCGCCTCCGCGAGGACTCCGCCCTGCGCGCGCGCGCCGCCCAGGTGGGTGAACGGGTCCGGGCGAGGGATTCGCTCTCCGCGGCCGTGGCCCTGCTCGAGCAGTCCGTGGGTGCCGCTCAGCCCTCGGGCGTGACGGTCACTTCCAGCGTGAACTCCCGCGACATCACCCGCTCGAGATCGTCCACCTCGTAGGCCGTCAGCGGCGTGCGCGAGGAGATGACCACCCAGCGCGTCCCCGGCGCCGCCCTCATCGCGAGCGTGTTCCCCGACAGCCTGCGCACCTCGGCCGGAGACGGCAGGGGCGCCGCGGGCGCGGCCGGTGCCGGTGGCAGGGCCAGCCGCCCCGGGACGTTCGCCTGACGCGTATGCAGCTCCACCATGTCCCGCTTGTGCTCGGGAATGCGCGAGGGCGGCGGCACCGCGGCGGGGACGTGCACCGTCTGGCGCTGCGCGTGCGCGGACGACAGCCGCTCCAGCGCCCGCGCCACCTCGTTGTCCCTCGGGTCCAGCTCCAGCGCCACCTTCAACGCCGCCCGCGCCCTCGCCTCGCACCCCAGCTGCAGCAACAGCTCCGCCGCCGTCCGGTACGAGCTGATGGCCTTCTGCCTGTCTCCCGCACGCCTCCACGCCTCGGCGTGGCGCACGTACAGGTGCGGATCCCTCGGATCCAACTCCAACAGCTTCCCGTAGGTGCGCGCGCACTCGGCGAACTTCCGCCTCGAGTACAGGTCCAGCGCCTGCTCCTTCAACTCCCGCACTCCCATCCCCACCCCCGCACCGCCACCCGGAACCACTCCCGCCACGGCCCTGTCCCTTGCAGCTACAAGCATGGGCTGTGCCGGGGCACGGACAGGGACGGGCGCTGCCCCGACGGGCCCTCCGTCTTCACCCCGTCACTTGCGTTGTTCTCCTTCCGCCAGCCCGGGGGGAGGGGGTGCGCCCCAGCTGAGGAATTCCGGTGACTCCGGTTTCAACCGCCTTCCCAGTCCCTGTAAGAAAGGAGGGGAGGCCCGTGCCACCCTGTAAATCCCGGTTTGGCCCTCCACCCCCATGTCCCACCCCCCACCGCTCGCCCGGTTGCTCGTTCCCCACCTGCGCCCCGAGGCGCGCCTGTACGCGCAGCTGCCCTCACTGGAGACGGTGCTCACGGAGTTGCTCGCCTCGGCCCGCGCGGCGTGGCCCCGGGTGCGGCTGGAGGACGCCGTCTTCCTGCGCCACCTCGCCGAGCGCCTCGCCCCGGCCTCCGAGCCCGAGCGCACCCTGCGGGCCCTCCCCGCCGCGGACCTCTTCCTCGCCTGCGCCTGCGTGCACGGGGACGCCGCCGCCCATGCCGCCCTGGACACACACTTCCTCCCCAAGGTGGCCTCCGCCGTCGCCCGCGTGCACCCGGGTGCCGATGCCGCCTCCGAGGTGTGCCAGGTGCTGCGCGAGAAGCTCCTCACCTCCGAAGCGGGCCAGCCGCCCCGTCTGTCCGGGTACCTGGGCCAGGGACCGCTCGTCGCGTGGCTGCGCGCCGCCGCCGTCCGCACCGCCCTCAACCTGCGCCGCTCCGCCCAACGCCAGGCCCGCGCCGAGGAGGAGGCCCTCGCCGATGCCACCCTCCCCGGTGGCTCCCACCCCGAGCTGGAGCACCTGCGCCAGCGCCACCGGGCCGACTTCCAGACCGCGCTCGCCGAGGCCCTCGCCGCCCTGCCCTCGCGCGAGCGCACCGTGCTGCGCCTCCACCTCGTCGAGGGGCTGAGCCTGGAGCGCATCGGCACCGTGTACCGCACCCACAAGTCCACCGTCTCCCGGTGGCTCGCCCGCGCCCGCGAGGAGGTGCTCGAGGGCACCCGCTCCCGGCTCGCCGAGCGCCTGCGCCTGTCCTCCGGCGAGCTGCACAGCCTCCTGCGCGACGTGCCCGGCCAGCTCGACCAGAGCCTCTCCTCGCTGCTGGCCAGCACCGGGGGGACGGGGGGCTCGTGAGGCGCGACGCTCCCGTCCTTCAGACGAGGCCGTTGTCCTTCCGCCGCGCCATGCCAGCTCAGGCCACGACATGGGCTCCGGGGCACCCCATCGACACGTCGACACCCGCTCGACAGGCTTTCGACATGTCGGTCCGCCACACGCCAGACCCGTGCGATTCCCCTGGCTACCTGCCAAGTGGCCGTAAGCAGCGGAATTGACGAGTCATCCGCTGGGGACCCGGCCACGCCTCGCACTCCCCCGGAACGCGGCACATGCCTTGCTCATACGAGTGTTGGCAGGGCTACACCGGCGGCGGAGGCCTGGCTGCACCAGGGCCTCCTCCTCGAGGGGGAGCGGTACATATCATGCGCAAGAACTGGCTGTGTTTTTCGTGGGTCTCGCTGATGCTCGCGGTGTCGGGTGGTTGTGATGGCCCGGCGGACAAGACGCCCGACACGTCGCACTTCGCTCAGAAGAAGTCCCGGCTTGGCAGCGAGTGCACCCGCTCCAGCCAGCCCTCCCTGGTCACCGACCGGGAGGACTACACCCAGGGGTTGACGGTCAACCTGGTGGGAAAGGGTTTGAACTGCGGTGAAGTCTATCGCCTCGTCATCACCCGGCCCGACGAGACGAGCATTTCGTGGCAGCTGACCGCCGATGACACCGGGAGCGTTTACGGCACCTATGTCTTCGATGGGCAGGTGGGCGATTATGAGGCCGAGCTCCTCGATGGGAGTGACACCGTCGTGGCGCACGCGCACTTCCACGGTTCGCACTTCCGTTACGGGCACCTGACCTGGCGGCCCGTGGGCCCGCGGACGGCGGAGTTCACGCTCATCAATGCCTTCCGCCGGGACTACCCGGGCAGCGGGCCGGATGGGCGCGTCGTCACGGGAGACCAGTTCACCGAGGACATCGGCGGGACGCCGCTCTGCTTCGGAGATGGCTCCTGCACCGGGACCCTGTCCTATGAGGTCATCAGCTACAGCCTCGAGCAGAACTGGGTCATCGGACGGGCAGTCAATCCTGGCCGGTACCAATCCCTTCCACCGACGGGGCTCGTGCGGCAGGAGATCGAGCCCAACAATACCTTCGAGAACGCCAACCCCCTGGACGTCGGCGACGACTACTCCTCCACGATCAACGAGGCGGGCGATCGGGACCTGATGCGGTTCAGCCTCACCCAACCCAGGCGTGTCTCCATCAGCACCCATCTGCTGACGCTGAGCGACTCCATCCTGTTGCTCTACGGCGGCGATGGCAGCCTGATTGCGTTCCATGACGATTCCGGGGGTGGAACCACCGAGCGCATGGAGCTCGACCTGTCCGCCGGGACCTACTTCATCGAAGTGGGCGGCTACGCCAACAACAGCGGCTCGGTGCGCGTGGAGCTCCGGGAGCAGCAGTTCCAGCCGGCCGGACCCCTCGTCCATACCTACGGCTCGGACGAACCCCAGCTCGCCTATATCTTCAGCTGCTGCCGTATCGGCGGGCTCGTCAATGAAAACGTCCAGTACCGTGTCGAGACGACCGTCCGGTTCGACGAGCCCAACGGCTCGCCCGTGAGCAGCCTGCCTCCCATCATCAAGGCGCCGGTCAACACGCCCAACTTCAGCTTCCGCATCCCCGCGATCGATCCCGAGGGTGACGCGCTGAGCTTCCGGCTGGCCACGGACATGGAGAGCGGAATCGTCAACCCCATTCCCCGCCTCTCCGTGGACTCCACCGGCCTGGTCACCTGGGACACCCGGGGGACCTTCCCCGAGCAACTCTGGACGACCCAGATCGTCATCGAGGAGCGCAGGAACGGCCAGTTGATTGGCTCCTCCGCGGTGGATTTCATCATCGAGATGGTCAGCTCGGTGGGAACCGCGCCTTCGTGTGAGCTGTCCCAGCAGTCCTTCACCGTCAGGCCGGGCGAGCGGATCCACTTCACCGTCAGCGGGACGGATCCGGATCCGGACACGCTGACCCTCAACACCGAGGGCCTTCCCTCGGGCGCGGCGCTGCTGCCGGCCCTTCCCCTCCAAGGCCCCAGCGGCGTCAGCTCGGCCTTCGAGTGGATTCCCCCGGACTCCGCCGAGAACACCGTGCACGTGGTGGGGTTCACCGTCACCGACAGCAATGGCCTGACGGACCAGTGCGCGGTGTCCCTCCGCATCCTGGGGAAGCAGACGAACCAGCCTCCCGTGGCGGATGCCGGGCCGGACCAGCTCGTCGCCGAAGGCGGCATGGTCCTGCTGGATGGGAGCGGCTCGAGCGATCCGGAAGGCCACGGGCTGACCTTCTCCTGGTCCCAGGTGAGCAGCACCGGCCCCGTGGTCACGCTGTCGTCCACCACCGTGGCCACCCCGGCCTTCCTGGCCGGCGATGATGGCGTCTACACCTTCCTCCTCACGGTGACCGATGAGCAGGGCCTCACCTCCTCGGAGACGGTGACCATCACCGTCGCCAATGTCGCGCCCTCGGTGGCCGCGGCCAGCGATGCGCCGCAATACTGGGGACTCCCGGTCCACTTCACGGGAAGCGCGTCCGATCCCAGCAGCGCCGATACGGCGGCGGGCTTCAATCCCACCTGGGCTCCCGGCGACAGCTCGACGCTCGCGGGCTTCACGGCGGTGCATGCCTATGACGCGCCGGGCACCTACCAGGCGGTGCTGAGCGCCACCGACAAGGACGGGGCCTCGGGTTCCGCCTCCGCGCTGGTGGAGATCCGCAAGCGCCCGACGAGCCTCTCCTGCGGCGCCGCCTCGGCGGTGTTCGGCTTCCCCACGCTGCTCGGGGCCCAGCTCGGGGACGTGCTGCCCGAGGCCCGGCTGGGGGGCCGTTCCCTCACCTTCCGCCTCGGGGAGTCCGTCCTCGGCTCGGTCACCACGGATGAGGCGGGACGGGGCCAGGTCCACAACCCGCCCTTGCTGATGCCGGGCACCCATACCGTGACCGTCTCCTTCGAGGAGGACTCGCACTACACCGCGTCGCAGGCGAGCTGCACGCTCACCATCATCAACTCGAGCGGGAAGATCACCGCGGGGACCCTGCGGATGGCCGATGAGGCCCGGGGCGGCTTCAACGTGCAGCTGGATGACCTGGGCCAGCTCAAGGGCGAGCTGCAGTTCCACAAGGGCCCGGCCTCGTTCCATGCCCACACCCTCACCGCGCTCGGCATCTCCGCCGACAAGCGGAAGGCCTGGTTCGCGGGAGTAGGCCAGGATGGCGTCACCTTCACCGCCTATGTCGAGGACAACGGTGAGCCGGGCGGAGAGGATGTGTTCAAGCTCTGGCTGGGCGGGGTCCTGCGGAATGGGAACGGCCGCCTGAGTGGTGGAAACGTCGAGATCCACTGACGGCTGGACTGAGCAGGGGAACCTCCCGCCGGTGCGCAGGCGGGAGGTTTCTCTTGTCATGTCGGGGCTCAATCACCCGCGAGGGCGAGACGCCATGCTCCATCCACGCGAATCCCCACACGGATGCCCGTGTAGCCCAGCCCCTCGCGCTTCATCGCGGCGAGCTCCTCGGGAGGATAGAGGCCCTCGAGGGCCGTCCAATCCCTGTCGGTGGCCCCCTCGCGCATGGCAGACGGCCACACGTACTCGTCTCCAAGCAGGAAGGCCGGATGGTCGAGCACCTTCACCAGGCGCGCGAGGACTGGGGTTCCGTTGCGCTCCAACTCGCGCCAGAAGACAGCCGCATCCGTGCCGGGGCCGAGCGTGAACTTGAGCTCCGTGCCTCCCTCCCGGCCAATCGCAGCCAGGGCCTCGTAGTCGCAAGCCGTGGCCGCCGCGACGATACGCTCGCGAGTCCTGGCCACCGGAGCGGGAAGTGGCGGCCGGGCCTCTGCCGGCTTCGGGCTCAGCGTTTGCGCGGAGCATCGCCGCGCCTCCGCGGGCTGGATGCGCCCGGAATCCGGCGTGGGAGTCATTGGCGTGGGAGTCACGGGGGCGGAAGGGCGGGAGCAGCCCGCCAGAAGACAACAGACGGTCAATGCCAATCGGTGCAAGGGATTCCTCCTCTTCAGACATCCAATCAAGACATCATGGATTTTATGTCTTGCAAATCGTAATTCGCAATGTAGTCTTCTGATTCGTGAAGGCGGTGAACCGGCAGACAACACCTCCTGCCCGCTGGCCTTCATGACAGGAATCACTTCAAAGGGGGACAAATGAGAACGTTTTTTCTTTCAGCCGTGGTGGGTCTGTCGTGGCTCCTCGGTGGCTGCGGTACGGCTGGCGAGGGCGCGGACTCCGGGAACTTCACCTTCACGTCTCAGGGGCTCGGCGCGGAAGGCGCGGCGTCCAACGCCGTGACGCTGTGCCATAAGCCGGGCACTCCGGCGGAGAAGACCCTGACGCTTCCTGCCTCCGCGGCCGCGGGCCACCTGGGGCACGGGGACACCCAGGGGGCGTGCGGTGGTGGGGAGCCCACCACGTGTGGTCCACGGCCGCTCCCGGCCGAGCCGCCCACGACCGACCAGCCGGTGGCGGAGGACGAGTCCGCCTGGGCCTCCGAGGCCGTGGCCGTGCTTGAGGGTGCCTCGCCCACTGCCTTCAACCCGGAGGGGAGCCCGGTGGGCTTCAAGCTCTCCTGCGCGACGCTGGACATGACGCCGGACTCCGTCGTGGTCTACCTCAACGACCAGCCGTTGCCCTTCTCGGCGCTGGAGCTGGCGCCGGATCGCGTCACCCTCACCGGCGGGCTTCCGAGCGGGCGTAACGAGGTGGTGCTGCTTGCCCGTGACGTCTACGGCTTCACCATCCGGCAGAGCGCGGTCCTCTGGGCCGGCACCTATACGGTCCCGGTGCAGGTGTTGGATCCCGCCGGGAATGCCGCGGGTGGTGTGAGCGTCACCGTCAGCCTCTCGGATGATCCGGACGTCACGGCGACCCTGGTGACAGACGCCTCCGGCCAGGGAGCCTTCACGAACCTGCCCAACCGTTCCTACAACGTGGTGGCGACCGGGGCGGGGAACCTGCTCGCGACGAACCCCACCTCCGTCTTCGATGGGACGGTGGTGTTGCGTCTCAAGGGCATCGGGCCCGCCAGCCCCATCGACAACAATGACTTCTCACTCGGGTTCGAGGGCTGGAACGTCGGCGGTGCGCCCGTGTTCTTCAT
>DASQMW010000202.1:0-7088 GCA_035645295.1 Archangium sp. | reverse complement strand
CACCTCGCCCAGGTCGTTGAGCGTGGTGGCCACGTCGGGATGGTCCGCTCCCAGCACCTTCTCGCGCAGGACCAGCGCGCGCTCGAGCCGCCGCCGTGCCTCCTCGTACCGGCCCAGCCCCCGGAACGCGTTGCCCAGGTTGTTGAGCGTGTTGGCGATGTCGGGATGCTCCGGCTTCAGCAGCTTCTCGCGGATGGCCAGCGCGCTCTCGAGCTCCTTCTGGGCTTCCTCGTACCGGCCCAGGGCGTCGAGCGCGACGGCCAGGTTGTTGCGCGAGGTGGCCACGTCGGGATGCTCGGGGCCCAGGGCGTTCTTGCGGATGGCCAGCGCGTGCTCGTACAGGTCCCGCGCCTCCTCGTGCTTGCCCAACTGCCCGAGCGCCGTGCCCAGGTTGCTGTAGGAGTTGGCGACGAGCGGGTTGTCCGGCCCCAGCGTCTTGCTCCGGAGACTCAGCGCCTGCTCGTACGCGGCGCGCGCCTCCTCGTACTTGCCCAACGCCCCGAGCGCGACACCCAGGTTGTTGAGCGCGGAGATGACCTTCGGATGCTCGGGGCCCAGCACGTTGCGCCGGAGCTCCAGCGCTCGCTCGTACAGGCCCCGGGCCTCCTCATAGCGGCCCATCTCCTGGAACGCGATGGCCTGGTCATTGAGCGAGTCCGCGCGCGTCTCGTCGTCATCCGCCACCTCCACGGCCGACTCCATGGCCAACGTCAGCCCCTGGGCCTCCTGGTAGCGCGCCTGCCTCCAGCCCACCTCCCGGAAGAGCAGCGTCCAGGCCTTGGCCACCATCACCCGATCCTTGCTCCTCGCGGCCACGGCGATGGCCCGCCGCGCCAGGGCCTCGGCGCCCGCGTAATCCCCGCCCTGGTCCTTCAGCGAGGCGACCTCGTACAGGGTCTGCGCCACGAGCGGCCCGTAGCCCACCTGCTCCACCCGCGGCAGCAGCTCCTCGCCGGGTGCCAGCGCCTCGCGGTACTGGCCGGCCATTCGCAGTGTCGCCAGCCGGTCCACCTGCACCCGCAGCGTCTCCACCTCGGCGCGCACCGAGGCTTCCTCCGGCAGGGGCACCGTGGCCGTCAGCGCCTTGAGATCCGCGCAGGCGCTCAGCGGCGGCAGCGACTGCACCACCTGCACGGCCTTGGACAGGTTGTCCCGGTCGGGACCGCGGGCGAACAACTCCGTCAATTCCCGCAGCTGGGCCCGCCGCCGCTCCAGGCAGTCCACCTTCAACACGTCGAACTTTCCGGGCGAGGGCTCCTGGAGGGCCTCGCAGGCCTCGGTCCGCATCCGCACCCAGGTGCCCGTGTAGCTGTCGAGCAGCGAGGCCGTGCGCGTGAAGGTGTCCTGGGCATACGGCAGCCGGGTGCCCAGGAAGGCCCGCTTCATCCGCGCCTTCACCGTCCCGTCCCACGTGCCGGTGAGCCTGCGCTCCATGCTGGCGCACCCGGGCTCCTGCTCCGGGTGCAGCAGCGCGCTCCAGAGCGTCAGTCCCGCCAGCCCCGTCACCAGGGCCACCAGGGCCGTCTTGCGCCGCCGGGCCCGCCGCCGCGCATCGAGGTCCACCTCCAGCGCCGCGACCAGCTTCTGCATGGACGCGGGGCGCTGCGCGGGGTCCGCCCGTAGCCCCTGCACCAGCGTGCGCGCCACCCAGCCGGGCACGTCCGTGTTGGCCGGAGGGGGCTTCACCCGGCCCTCGAGCTGGGCCTGGGTGGACTCGGCCTGCGTCGCGCCGGAGAAGGGGTGTTGCCGGTAGAGCGCCTCGTAGAGGGCCACGCAGAAGGCGAACAGGTCGCTGCGCGCATCGGCCGGCCCGGCCCGCAGCAGCTCGGGCGCCATGTAGCGGGGCGTGCCCAGCAGCGTGCCTTGCAGGGTGAGGGGGCTGTCCAGGGCGCCCGGCGGCAGGGGCAGCGGCGTGTTCGAGGAGGCCACCGGGTTGGAGGTGGAGCCGGCGCGCGCCAGGCCGAAGTCCGTCACCCGTACCCGCCCGTCCTTGCCCACCAGGACGTTCTCGGGCTTGAAGTCGCGATGGACGAGGCCCGCCTCGTGTGCGGCCGCCAGCCCGCGCCCCGCTTCCAGGTACACGTCCAACGTCTCCCGCCAGGTGCGCGGGGCCTGCTCGCTCCAGCGCCGCAGCGTCTGCCCCTCCACCATCTCCATGGCGATGAAGATGGCGCCATCCTCGAGGGTGCCCACGTCGTAGATGGCCACCACGTTGGGGTGCGAGAGGCGCGCCATGGCCTGGGCCTCGCGCAGCATGCGCGTCTCCAGGTCGTGCTGGGACAGGCCAGGGTCCCAATCCCGGCGCAGCAGCTTGAGGGCCACGCGCCGGTCCAGCCGCGAGTCATAGACGGCCACCACCTCGCCCATGCCGCCCTGTCCGAGCCGGTTGAGCACGGTGTAGCGGCCGGCCAGCGTCTGTCCCGGCGCGGTGGAGACGGGTCCGCTCCGGCGGGGCTCGGAGGGGGAGGCTTCCTGGGAGAACAGCGGCGTGGCGAGGCTGCGCACCTGGGTGGCGGCCTCTCCCAGCGCATCCGCGAACAGGAGGGTTTGCACCGGTGGGGCGGCCTGGGAGCGCACCACCGTGGCGTCCTCCTCCAGGGTGCCGGTGCCCGCGTCCTCTTTCGCCCGTGGCCCCTCCTCGCTCATGTGCGTGCCTCCCCGGGAGTGACTGTCACCACTGGGACAGTCATACCCTGAAGGTGGAGAGGTGGAGTAGCGGCTCCGTCCGGGACCGCTGGAGCGGAGAGCGCGAGCCGGGATGAATCGCGTGCCGCGCTCCAACTCCTCGAGGTGGGTGCTGGCCCGGTCCAGGTGTAGACGTCTACACCTGGTGTGGGTTTTTGGCCTACATGTTCAGGTGTAGATGTCTACACCTGAAGTCCGCTGGGAGTCGTCTGAGCGCCGCGCGTGCGCTGCCGCTCAGTCCCCGAGGTAGCCCTTCAGCGTCTCGACCTGGTGCTGGTGGCCGGTGAAGGCGGGCGCGGTCCTCGCGAGGAACAGGGCGAGCGTCGCGTCGTCGCGGTACTCGTCCAGGCCGTCGTCGACGAGCTCCTCGCCCCGCTCCTGGTCCTTCTTCACCTGGTCGAGGAAGGCCTTGTCGAATTCGCGGCCGCTCAGGCCCGCCAGCGCGTCGCGCTTCTCGAGGAACCGCTCCACCTGCTGGTCGTACCGCTCGCTGTACTTCTCCTGCCCCTTCTCGATGCCCTCGATAGCGCCCTCGGTGCCCGCGCCGCCGATGCCCAGGTCCGCCGTGGACAGGTCCACGAGGGACAGCGAGAAGGCCTTGGACTCGGCCAGCGTCTCCAGATCGGCCTGGTTGCGCTGGTGGGCGCGGATCAGCTCCTGGGCGAAGCGCCGCACCTCGGGATCCTCGGACCGCTGGAGGGCCAGATGGCCCAGGGTGATCTGCTCCTGGTTGAGCAGCGAGAGTTGATCCGCGAAACGGACCTTGCGCGCGAAGGCTTCGCCCACTTGCTCGCCCTGGCTGCGCGACTGCTTCGCCTCGTCATGGGCACAGCCCGCGCCCAGGCCCACCGCGGCCAACAGCCCCGCGCTCCACAGCCATCGACGCATCCGCATGTCCCTCGCTCTCCTTGCCCTGTGGGACGATGAAAAACCGGGGCGCGGAGGGGCGGCCCACAAGCGCTGGGGGCAGGCGGCGCGGCGAGGGCCCGGCACGGGTGTCCAGGGAATGGGCGCCACGGCTTGCCCGGGCGGGGAGGGATGGACGCTCTCCGGTGGGCAGTCCGGCCTCGTTCCTCTCCCAGCATGGGGAACGATGGTGTAGACACGCCCCCATGCTCGAGCAGCTCTCCGACAAGGTGAAGCAGGAGCTCCGGGAGTGGACGGAGCGCATGGTGGGCCCGGAGCGCAAGGAGCGCCTGCAGGCGCTCGCCCGCACCGGCAATGAGTACGGGGTGGATCCGTTTGGCTTCAACCTCGACTACAGCCTGTCGGCGCTCGCCCCCTTCTTCTGGCTCTACCGCCACTACCACCGGGTGGAGACCTTCGGCATCGAGAAGGTACCCAAGGGCCGCGTCCTCCTCATCTCCAACCACTCCGGCCAGCTCCCCATGGACGGGGCGATGATCGGCGTGGCCCTCCTGCTGGAGGCGGACCCGCCGCGCGCCATCCGCAGCATGGTGGAGAAGTGGGTGCCCTCGCTGCCCTACGTCTCCACCTTCATGGCCCGCGTGGGCCAGATCGTCGGCACCCCGGAGAACTGCCGCCGCCTGCTGGAGGCCGACGAGGCCATCCTCGTCTTCCCCGAGGGCGTGCGGGGCCTGGGCAAGTTGTGGCCCCAGCGCTACCAGTTGCAGGACTTCGGCCTGGGCTTCATGCGCCTGGCCCTGGAGACGAACACCCCCATCGTCCCCATCGCCGTGGTGGGCGCCGAGGAGCAGTCCCCCGCGCTGGTGGACGTGAAGCCCCTGGCGAAGCTGCTCGGCTTCCCCTCCTTCCCGCTCACCGTCACCGGGATGCCCCTGCCCCTGCCCACCAAGTACCGCATCTACTTTGGCGAGCCGCTGCGCTTCACCGGCCGCGCCGACGACGAGGACAGCGAGCTGGACAAGAAGGTCCGTACCGTGAAGACCGCCATCCAGGGCATGCTCAACCAGGGACTCAAGGAGCGTCAGGGCGTCTTCTGGTGACGCGCCCGGCACCCTCGCCATGAATCAGGAATCATCCAAGAGACCGGCCGTCGTCATCACCGGCATCAGCGGCAACCTGGGCCGGGCCCTCGCCAAGGTGCTGCACAAGCACGAGCGCATCATCGGTATCGACCGGCGCCCCTTCGTGGGCCGGCCGAAGGACATCGAGATGCACCAGATGGACCTGCGCAAGAAGAAGGCGGAGGACGTCTTCCGCAAGAACGACATCCGCGCGGTCATCCACATGGGCATCATGCATGACCCGCGCATGAGCGAGGAGGAGCACCACTCCTTCAACGTGGTGGGCACCACGCGCCTGCTCGAGTACTGCGCCAAGTACGGCGTGCCCAAGGTGGTCGTCCTCTCCTCGGCCAACGTCTACGGCCCCAGCCCGGACAACTCCAACTTCCTCACCGAGGACGCGCCGCTCATGGCGGCCAGCCGCTTCTCGGGCGTGCGCGATCTCATCGAAGTGGACATGCTCGCGCATGGCTTCTTCTGGAAGCATCCCCACATCCAGACGGTCATCCTCCGCCCCGTCCACATCGTGGGCCCCACCATCAAGAACGCCCCCAGCAACTACCTGCGGCTGCGCCGCCCCTGGGTGCTGGCGGGGTTCGATCCGATGGTGCAGCTCATCCACGTGGACGACGTGGCGCGCGCCATGGTGGAGGCCGCCCTGCGCCCCGAGCCCAAGGGCGTCTACAACGTGGTGGGCCCTGGCGAGGTGCCCCTGTCCGCCATCCACCGCGAGCTGGGCCACAGCGCCATCCCCGTGCCGCACCCCGTGGCCCGGCCGCTCCTGGGCCTCCTCTTCAAGTACCGGATCGCCAACTTCCCCCCGCCCGAGCTGGACCACATCCAGTTCCTCTGCAACGTGGATGGCTCGCGCTGGCGCCAGGACGTGGATTGGACGCCGCGCTTCTCCATGCGCGACACCATCCGCTCCGTCATCGGCGAGTAAGGGGTCTCCCGACACCGCTGTCAGGGCCCCGAGCCACGGGGCTTCGAAGGGGGGTCTGACATCCGTGTCAGGCCCCCTGTCTTTTCCGGTACGGGCTTTTCCCCACGGGGGGCGTGCAACCCCTTGATTTCAGGGAGGCGGCGGGCGGCCAGGGGGCTGGCACCCGCATTGCTCTATCCCCCATCAACTTCCTTAGGAGGTTCCATGGGGGAACCTCCGACGCCCACCGTTCCGGCCGGCCCCGGGACGGTGGGCGTTTTTTTTTCAGGGGAGCTCGCCGTCGAAGGGTCCCCCGAGCTGCTTCTCCAGCAGCCACTTCCCCTCCCGGTAGATGAACTCGGAGGTGACGGTGTCGCTCTGCTCGGACACCGAGGGCAGGCGCATCCACTTGATGCGGCTGGTGACGATGGCCCGCTCGCCTTCCTCGACGACCTGGACCTCTTCGATCTCGTAGTCGGTGATGGACAAGTCCCGCTCGTCCTGGCGCTCCCGGCGGGCCCTCTCGAAATCCTGACGGCGCTCGGGGACGATGAGGCGGGCGGCGATGCGGTAGTCCTTCCAGCGCACGCGCTGGTGGAAACTTTCCACCACGGGGCGAAGCGTCTCGATGTCGGACTTCTTCTTCGTGTGGGCGCAGCCCCCACTGAGAGCGAAAACGAGCAGTACAGCAAGCAGGCGAATCACCCGGGGGACGCTAGCACCCAATCCAGAGGGGGCGAAACGGAAGAGGCGCCGGTGCTATGGTCCCGGGCCGCATGGCCAAATCGTTGGTGGAGCGCTACGAGCAGCTCCTCGCCCAGGATCCTGCTTCATCGGTATTCGTCGAGCTGGCCAAGGCGTTGGTCGCCAAAGGCGAGCACGCCCGCGCCATCGCCGTGTGCGAGCAGGGCATTTCCCACCATCCCAACTCGGTAACGGGGCGGGTGCTGTGGGGCAAGGCCCTCATCCTGATGGGGCGCCCCGCCGAGGCGATGGCGCAATTCGATCAGGCGGTGTCGATCGACAAGGAAAACCCGCACGCCTACAACCTCATCTCCGAGGTGTTGCTGCAGCGGGGCCTCTACCGCTCGGCATTGCCCATTCTGCGCAAGGCGTTGGCGCTGCAGCCCAACGATGCCCGCGTGCGCGGATGGATGGAGCAGGCGCAGGCCGCGCTCGCGGGTGGACCCGCCCCGGCCTTCGGAGACCTGAACGCCCTCGAGCCCACGGCCGCGGAGGCGCCCGCCGCGCCCGCGGAGGCGTCCGAGCCGGCTTCCGCCGAGGCCCCCGAGGCTCCGGCCGCCCCGGAGCTGCCGCCCGAGGCCGTGACCGTCGAGACGGTGGTGGCTTCGGAGTCCGAGGCAGTCACGCCGGCCCCGGAGGCGTCCTCCGAGCCGGAGCTGGAGGGCGTGGAGGCCGCTCCGGACGAGGCGCCCGTCGAGCTGTCGCTGGAGGCCAGTGACATCGAGGGAGGCGCGCCGTCCGAGGCCGCG
>DASQMW010000201.1:0-79703 GCA_035645295.1 Archangium sp. | reverse complement strand
CCCCTCTCCCCTCGGGAGAGGGCGGGGGTGAGGGTGTGTGCATTCCTGGTTCCCTCCCTTTCCCGGTGAACTGAAGATGGCAACTGAAAGCACCCCCCCCGCGTCCGGCGAGGCCACGCTGGCGGGTGGCAGCTACGAGGTCATCCGCGCCCGCCTGCTCAGCCAGGCCGAGGCGCTCGGCTCCAAGGCCACGGACCTCAACGAGCGGCGCAAGAAGCTCTTCGGTGGCACCGAGCTCACCGTCATCGGCAACGAGCGCGTCCGCACCGAAAACAACTGCGTCCCACGCGACATCGTCGGCGTCGGGAAGTACCTGCTCTTCGGCTACAACGTCTTCATCGGCCTGAAGAAGGAGATGCACGTCGCCGACGTCTTCTCGCTGCACAAGTTCGAGAAGACCGCCGAGGGCTTCGACTTCTCCGAGGTGCCGGCCTCCGAGGCCGGCGGGTTCCTCAAGGACCCGCGCTTCGTCAAGGACTTCAGCGAGCTCTACAAGTACTACAAGGACGCGCGGCTGCTGCAGCTTCGCCGCAACGAGACGCGGCTGCTCGCCATCTTCCAGACGGGCAAGTCCGATCGCGACATCAAGGTCTTCCGCTTCGGGCTCGATGTGGAGGGCAACGCCACCTACATCGACAACCAGGGCGAGCGCGATCACGTCTTCCCTCCGTCCCATGACTTCGAGTGGAAGGTGGCCACGCGTGAGGACTACGTGCTCGGCCAGCACCCCCACGTCAACATCCTGGACCAGGTGTTCGTCGAGACGGTGAAGGGAGACCTCACCATCAAGGTGGAGGACAACACCGCGGATGGCCTGGGCATCTACCGCGAGCCGGTGGAGGACCCGGATCAGTCGCTGGATGACGCCGAGTTCGCCTACGCCCAGGTGGGTGGCCTCATCCTCCTGCGCGTGCTGCCCTTCCGCGAGACGAAGCACCGCTACCTCGTCTTCAACACCCGCACCCAGCACGTGGTGCGCATCGACGCCATCGGCAACTCCTGCATCCGCCTGCCCGAGGACCAGGGCATCGTCTTCCCCGGCGGCTATTACCTGCAGACGGGCGATTTCAAGGTCTTCGAGAACATCGGCGAGGGCCTCCAGTTCAAGCGCGCCATCCGCTCGCCCAACGGCGAAGACGTCCTCTACGTCTTCTTCCGCCGCGAGGAGGGCGCCTACGTCCTCTTCCCGTACAACCTCGTGCGCAAGGAGGTGCAGAATCCGCTGCTGGGGCACGGCTTCAGCCTCTTCGGGGACGGGCGCATGGTGCTGTTCCGCGCCGCCTCCAACGAGCCCACCCGCGTGCACCCCATGCAGGTGTGGCAGACGCCCTTCGTCTCCGCCGAGCACGCCGCGAAGATGCCGCCCGCGCCCGGCTACCTGGGCAAGGTGGGCAACGCCGAGCTCGTGCGCGGTATCTCCGACGCGCTGACGCTCGTGCGCATGGCCCGCACGGACAAGCCCTCCCGCCGCACCTACGAGGACCTGGCCTCCGCCTCCACCCGCATGCTCGATGCCTTCTACTGGCTCGGGCACGAGGAGACGAAGCTCCAGGAGGGGATCGAAACGCTGCGACGCACCTCCGAGCTCATCATCGACGAGTTCGAGAAGGTGCTCGCGCTGCAGAAGCGCGCCACCGAGGCCATGGCCGAGGCCCAGAAGGGCCAGGAGCAGGTGCTGCTGCGCGTGCGGCCCGAGGAGCTCCAGAACGCCGAGAGCTTCATGAATGCCCTCTCGGAGCTGCGCAAGCAGCGCGGCCACCTCATCACCCTCAAGGAGATCCGCTACGTCGACACGGCGCGGCTCGACGCCCTCGAGAAGCAGGTCATCGAGGAGACGGACCGGGTCAGCACCGACGCCGTGCAGTTCCTCCAGCAGGGCGAGGCCCTCAACCCCCTGGCCGAGCGCCTGGACGTGCTGCTGCAGAAGCTGGAGCCCATCCAGACCACCAGTGAGCTGGCCCCGCTCGGCGAGGATGTCGAGCAGGTAGGCAAGGGCCTGGAGGTGCTCAGCGAGACGGTGGGCGGCCTGCAGGTGGGAGATCCGCTCGCGCGCGCCAGGATTCTGGAAGGCATCTCCGAGCTGTTCTCCCGCCTCAACCGCGTGCGCGCGGGCCTGAGCGTCAAGCGCAAGGAGCTGGTGGGCCGCGAGAAGCGGGCCGAGTTCGGCGCCCAGTTCAAGCTGCTCGGCCAGTCGGTGGAGAGCGCGCTGTCCGTGGCGGACTCGCCGGAGAAGTGCGACGAGGGCCTCTCACGCCTCACCGTGCAGTTGGAGGAGATGGAGGGGCGCTTCGGCGAGTTCGACGAGTTCCTCGGCCAGCTCACCCAGAAGCGCGAGGAGCTGCTCGAGGCCTTCGGCCAGAAGAAGCAGGCCCTGCTGGACGAGCGCCAGCGCCGGGCGCAGAACCTCTTCGGCGCCGCCGACCGCATCCTCACCGGCGTCAGCCGCCGGGCCAAGTCCTTCAAGTCCGAGGACGAGCTCAACACGTACTTCGCCTCCGACTCGATGGTGCTGAAGCTGCGGCAGCTCGCCGAGCAGCTCCTCCAGCTCCAGGACAGCGTGCGCTCGGACGAGGTGCAGAGCCGCTTGAAGACGGCGCGTCAGGACGCCCTGCGCGCGCTGAGGGATCGCAACGACCTCTACGAAGAGGGCTCGGGCGCGCCGGTCATCAAGTTCGGCAAGCACCGCTTCAACGTCAACACCCAGCAGCTGGATTTGACGCTGCTGCCGCGCGACGGCTCGCTGTACCTGCAGCTCACCGGCACCGACTACGCCCAGAGGCTGGAGGAGCCGGAGCTGGAGAAGTACCGCGAGCTGTGGGAGCAGCACCTCATCTCCGAGACGCCCCAGGTGTACCGCGCCGAGTACCTCGCGGCGCAGGTGCTGCTGGACGCGGAGGAGGGGAAGGGGAGCGTGACGCTGGCGGCGCTGCACCAGGCGGTGCTGGAGCCGAACGGGCTGCTGGAGAAGGTGCGCGGGTACTCGGCGGACAAGTACGACGAGGGCTACGAGCGCGGCATCCACGACGCGGACGCGGCGGCCATCCTGGAGAAGCTGCTGGCGATGCACACGGGGGCGGGGCTGCTGCGCTTCGCGCCCACGCCGCGCGCCTGGGCCGCCCTGTACTGGGCCTTCGGTGGAGAGGGCGACGAGAAGGCGCTCATCCACCGGCGCGCGCGCAGCCTGCACCGGCTCCGCGCGGCCTTCGGTGAGTCGGCGGAGCTGGTGGCCCTCGGCAACGAGGCGGGCGAGCGGATCGGCACCTTCCTGAAGGCCTCGGGGGTGCAGTGTGGCCCCGCGGAGGCGCGGCTCGCCGGGCGCTACTTCGTCGAGGAGCTGGCCGGAGACAGGCCCCGCTTCACCACCAGTGGCGAGGCGGTGGCGCTCAAGGACGCGCTGCTGTCGCAGCTGGACAGGGCGGGCACGCGCTCGGCCTTCGAGGACGACCTGCGCGGCCTGGAGAAGAACCTCCCCGAGCGGCTGCGCACCGTGCGCGCGTGGGTGGAGGCGTACCTGGCGCGGCGCGAGGGCGGCCCGGGCGCATCGGCCCACGTGGCGGTGGAGGCCGCGGTGGTGCTGCTCACGGATCGCAAGGTGGACCGCGAGGTGGCCGGTGCCCTCACCGCCACCGAGGTGCCGGGCATGCTGGGCCAGCACCCGCGCATCCATGACCGGAAGCTGCCGCTGCGGCTGGACGAGTTCCTCACCCGCCTGAGCGACTTCCGGCAGGTGCGCGTGCCGGCCTACCACGCCTACCGCGCGCTGCTGCGGGACTTGCTGGACCGCGAGCGCCGCCGGCTGCGCCTGGAGGAGTTCACGCCGAAGGTGCTGTCGTCCTTCGTGCGCAACCGGCTCATCGACGAGGTGTACCTGCCGCTCATCGGCGCCAACCTGGCCAAGCAGCTCGGCTCGGCGGGCGAGAACAAGCGCACGGACCGCATGGGCATGCTGCTGCTCATGTCGCCTCCGGGCTACGGCAAGACGACGTTGATGGAGTACGTGGCCAGCCGGCTCGGCCTCACCTTCGTGAAGGTGAACGGCCCCGCCCTGGGCCACTCGGTGAAGTCGCTGGATCCGGCCGAGGCTCCCAACGCCACGGCCCGCCAGGAGGTGGAGCGCATCAACCTGTCCTTCGAGATGGGCAACAACGTGATGCTCTATCTCGACGACATCCAGCACACGGATCCCGAGCTGCTCCAGAAGTTCATCTCGCTGTGCGACGGCCAGCGGCGCATCGAGGGCGTGTGGAACGGCAAGACGCGCACGTATGACCTGCGCGGCAAGAAGTTCTGCGTGGTGATGGCCGGCAACCCGTACACCGAGACGGGCGATCGCTTCCGGATTCCCGACATGCTCGCCAACCGCGCGGACACCTACAACCTGGGTGACATCCTCGACGGCAAGGAGGAGCTGTTCGCGCTGAGCTACATCGAGAACGCGCTCACGTCGAACAGCGCGCTGGCGCCGCTGGCCACGCGCGAGCCGGGGGACATCCACAAGCTCATCCGCATGGCCAAGGGCGAGGAGGTGCCCACCGGCGAGCTGTCGTACGGCTACGCGGCGGCGGAGCTGCAGGAGATCGTCGCGGTGTTCCAGCGGCTGTTCCGCGTGCAGCAGGTGCTGCTGAAGGTGAACCTGGAGTACATCGCCTCGGCGGCGCAGGACGAGCGCTTCCGCACGGAGCCCGCGTTCAAGTTGCAGGGCAGCTACCGCAACATGGGCAAGATCACCGAGAAGGTGGTGGCGGCCATGACGGACGATGAGCTGGAGCGGCTCCTCGACGATCACTACCAGGGCGAGTCGCAGACGCTCACGACGGCGGCCGAGCAGAACCTGCTCAAGCTGCAGGAGATGCGTGGGCGGCTGACGCCGGAGAAGGCGAAGCGCTGGGAGGAGATCAAGCAGGGCTTCGCGCGGGTGAAGCGGATGGGCGGGAAGGAGGACGATCCGGTGGCCCGGGTGACGGGCCAGCTGAGCGCCATTGAGGAGCAGCTCGGTTCGGTGGCGGGCGCGGTGGTGAAGGCGGCCGAGGTGGCGCGTCAGCCGTCGGGCCCGAGTCCAGTGGCCGAGGTGATGCCGCGGCTGGAGTCGCTGCGCGAGGCACTGCTGGAGCTGGCGCGGAAGGAAACGCCGGCGCCGGTGGTGCAGGGGCCGGACCTGACGCCGTACCTGCAACACCTGGCGAAGGTGCTGCGGGCGCTGGCCGAGCGCGCGGTGACGGCGCCGGCGCAGACGGCGGACATGGGGCCGGTGATGGAGCAGCTGACCCAGGCGGTGAAGACGATGGCGGAGCGACAGCCGGTGGCCGCGCCCGTCGCCGCGCCGCCCGCGGACCTGGGGCGGTACATGGAGCAGATGTCCCAGGCGGTGAAGTCCATGGCGGAGCGGGCGCCGGTGCCCTCGCCGCAACGGGCCGCCGCGCCGCTGCCCGCGGACCTGGGCCGTCAGATCGTCCTGGTGGAGAGCGCGCTGGCTCCGCTGGAGCGGCTGGCCAAGCGGACGCTGCAGAGCGGCGACGAGAGCCTCAAGGCCATGCAGGTCTGGCAGGCCGTCACCGAGGCGCTGGAGTTGCTCCAGGCCATGCAGCGCCCGGTGGGCTGAAGCACTCCTCGTCCATCCCGTACCCTCACTCCGAACAACAACCCTCTCCCACCGGGAGAGGGACGGGGTGAGGGTGCCACGGATGCCGGGTTGGATCCGTTGCGGCGTTACTCGCCCTGCTCGGTGAGTCCCAACTCTTCCAGCGTTGGCTCGCGAACCAGCACCCGGAGCCCGCTGTCACGCGCGTAGCCCACGGAGTAGCGCTGGCCAGCGATTTCCACTCGTGCGCCGTGGGGAGGCCTGGGATGTGCGTTCAGCCAGGTATCAGCCTCTTTCCGGGTGCCAAAGGTGCAGAGTGGGGGACGGGGAATATGGGAATCGAAATTGCCGAAGAAGTCCTCGAAGAGGGGCGACTGGCTGCTTTCCAGAATGAAGTGGATGACAAGCAGGGCGATGTCGACCGATTCCCTGTCCTCGGGAGTGTGGGCATGTGCACGTGCCCCGAGGAGGGCGGCCAGGGCCTCGCTCATGATGGGAATCATGGTCTGACTGGTCGTGGTCAGCCCGGCGCGCTCGGGGATGCGGACCAGGAATCGGACGCCCCGATCGGGCGAATAACCGACAGAGTACCGGGTGCCTGCGATGGACACGCAGTGCGCATGACGAGGCTCCATCGGCTGTTGTAACGAGGACTCCGCCTGCTTTCGCGTATCAAAGAAAGAGGGCGAGGGAGAGAAATCACCTGGTTTGAAGCAATTCAGGTAGTCCTCGAAATTGTGGAGGTGGCCATTGCCCCAGATGAAATGGAGCGCAATCGCCGCCGTTCTGAGCGGCTCCGTACTCGGTGGAGAGCCAATCTCCTCTTGGAGCTTCTGGAGGACACCGCAAGCAGCGTCGATGTCGAGGCTCATGTCAGCAGCGCCAAGGGGGCAAGGACAATCAGTCCCGCGCCAGCGGAGATGACAACGAAGGTGACCCCCGCAGCGACAACGGTGGTGCCAACCATGATTTCCCGCTGATAGCGCCTCAACCAGTCAGCAGCATGGCCAATGGCCGTAAAGCTCAAGGCCTCCAGCTTCTGTAGCTTCAAACAGTCCATATACTCACCCAGGCATTTGTTGTCGCAGTACTCAATATGGCTATGGCTTCGACGTGCGCCATGCGGGTAGGGCGGCTTGCGCCTCATGCAGTCGCGGTGGCAGTCGATCTGCTCCTGGTCGCAGTCTCGTGGGCGGCTGGAGGCAAGCACGATGCGCGCTGTACTGACTCCAGTGCTTACACGAAGGCTGTTCAACTCCTGGTTCCACAGAGAGGCAGGCTGCCAGGAGTATTCGGCCTGTTTACCGGGAGCGACTCCTACGACCAGAACGGACTCATGCAGGTTGAGCGGGAACTCATGGGATGCCTCTGCAATCAGAGGGGGCTGGCTACTGCTGCACGCAGCAAGAATGCCAAGGAGCCCCCTGAGGATGAGACGGAGCATGTTCCAACTGGAGCGCTTGCCGAGGCCGCGTTCATCCAATGTTGTCCTCGTTGCGTACCTCGGCGGCGATTCCTGTGTTTGGCGCATGGAGAATCCCAGAATGCATCAGGGAGAGGGGTCGGGTCACGCCTTCTTCTTCCTGGACTTCTTCCGGTTGCCCCTCATCTGGGAGGGCCGCTCCCTGCGGGCGGCTTCGTCCCAACGTTGTCCGTAGATCGCGAAGAACACGAAGGCGCCCACGAAGAGCAGGGGCAGGAGCAGACCTCGCCGGAGCACCCGGGCGACGGACGCTTCCGCGTCCTCACTGCGTGACAACAGCCTCGCGCCGGGCGCGCTGCGCAGGCCGGTGATGAGCTCGGCCCGCGCGATGACCCGGTCCGTGGCCGAGACTCCCCACGACGTGGGGGCGACGACGTCCGTGATCGGGCCGTCCCAGTTGCACTCCTCCTCGTAGTTCCTGTGGTGGCGGCAGAGCAGCCACGCGGGCACAGGCTGATCCGGCGTCCATCCCTCGCCGACGAGCGGCGCGAGCGTCGCGGATTTCATGCCGGTGGTTCCCCGCTCGATGCGCCGGTTGGCGGAGCAGCTCGCGCACCTCGACGGTCCGCACCAGCGGGCCCACCAGGAAGAGATCGGAGGAGAACGCGACCAGGCTGAAGAAACAGGCCCAGCGCCGCGAGCGGACACCCGGACCCGATGGCATAGAAGAAGGCCGCGAAGATGCCGAGCACCTCGCTCTGCTCAATCACCCATCCGATGACGCAGCCGTAGGCCACCGTATATGGCAGCCCGCACAGGATGACGGCCCCGACGCTGTGCGGACCCTTGCCGCCGAGCGTAACCCACCCCGGAACCGTGAGCGGGGGCAGGGGAGCGCAGTGGAGGGCCCCTTCACCGGGAGCGAAGGTCTTTCCCGAGCCACCGCCCAGCGGTTACCGTGCGGCCTTCGAGCGCGCACAGGCGGGCCCGCTCTTCATATCGACCCCCCATCTCCGCTCCGCCCGCCCGAGGTCCCCCCGCATGTCCCGCGCCACCCCTGACTTCGATCCCTCGACCGTCGACGTGGAGGCCTTCCTGGCCGACATCCGCGCCCTGCGTGCCGAGATGGATGCCTCCGTCAGCGAGGCGGACCTCGCCCACCTGCGGAAGATCGAGAACTGGGGCCGCGCCGCCTCGGTGCTCGGCCTGGCCACCTGCTGGGTGATGCCCAATCCGCTCAGCGCGGCGGCCATGGGGCTCGGCCGCTCCACGCGCTGGCTGCTCATGCACCACGTGGGACACCGCGGCTACGACCGCGTCCCCGGCGCCCCCGTGGAGCGCACCAGCAAGGGCTTCGCCAAGGGCAATCGCCGCTTCGTCGACTGGCTCGATTGGATCCTCCCCGACGCCTGGGTCTACGAGCACAACGTCCTCCACCACTCGCACACTGGCGAGGACGCGGACCCGGATCTGCTCGAGCGCAACGCCGAGGGCACCCTGCGCAACCCCAACCGCCCGCTCGCCCTGCGCTACCTCCAGCTCGCCCTGCTCGCCATCACCTGGCGCGCCAGCTACTACGCCCCCGAGACGCTCGCCTCGCTGCGCCGCAAACACCGCCCCAACGGGCCGCTCACCCGCGAGGAGTGGCGCGAGGTGCTGCTCAGCGGCTACGCCCCCTACGCCCTCTGGAACTTCGCCGTGCTGCCCGCGCTCTTCCTGCCCCTGGGCGCCTGGGCCGGCTTCAGCGCCCTGTGCAACTCGCTCATGGCCGAGGTCATCACCAACGTGCACACCTTCCTCGTGGTGGGGCCCAACCACACCGGCGAGGATCTGTACCGCTTCGACTCCAAGCCGGAGAACAAGGGCGAGCGCTACCTCCAGCAGGTGATCGGCAGCGCCAACTACCGCACCGGGGGAGATCTCAACGACTACCTCCACCTCTGGCTCAACTACCAGATCGAGCACCACATCTTCCCCGATCTCTCCATGCTCCAGTACCAGCGCATGCAGCCCAAGGTGCGCGCGCTCTGCGAGAAGTACGGCATCCCCTACGTCCAGGAGAGCGTCTGGACGCGCGCGCGGAAGATGGTGGATGTCGTCGTGGGCAAGACGTCCATGCGGCGGCTCTCCCTCCGAAAGGGGACCTCGGCTCCCGGTCCCTTCCCCGAAGTGGCGTGATAGGGTGCGCCCCCGTGCAGACCATTTTCGTCATGATCAAGTGTGAGCTGGGGCAGACCTACAAGACCGCCGCGATGATCGCCGATCAGGTCGACGAGGCCGCCGAGGTGCACTCCACCTCCGGTGGCTACGATCTGCTCGCCAAGTTCAACCTCGACAAGGACCAGGACATCGGCCGCTTCGTCACCGAGCGCATCCAGACCCTGCCCGGCGTCAAGGACACCTACACCATCAGCACCTTCAAGGCCTTCTGAGCCGCTGCCCCGGGAGCTCCACCTTCCGGGCGCGTTCTCGAAAAAGCTGTCCAACTGTTGGACAACTTCTGGAGCTGCTCGCCCGGAGGGGTCCTCCTCCGGGCCCCCCTGGCCCTGCTCGCGATGTCCGGCCGTGCCCCTCCGAGGGTGTGAGCCGCCGCGAGCCCCCCACTCCCCCTCCCGTCCCTGTTGCACCGCCTCGCCGGTCTCCTCCGGCCGCGGCCGCTACTGCCTGTCCACGACTCCGGGTGAAACCGGGTGTGTCCGACAGCCTCTCCATTCCAGTGAATCAGGAAAACTATGGAATGAGTCAAAAAATTGTGCATAATGGGTAACGCATTTGACTCGGGGCCGGTCCGAGGCCCTGGGGGGCTTCCTAAGGAGGCAGCGCCAGTGATCACGCCGACCACCCCCATCCGCTTCATGCTCTACCCGTCACTCGGCGAGGTGCGGGAGCACGTGCGTGTCGAGCTGTTCGGGCGTGCGTTGTCGGAGCGGCTGGGCCGGCCGGTGGTGATGGAGTTGGCGCCCACGTACGAGGCGCTGGAGGCGGAGCTGTCGGCGGGCCGGGTGGACATGGCGTGGGCCACGGCCGAGCAGTGTGATGCCTTCGCGCCGCGGGCACGGGCGGTGCTGCGCGCGGTGCGCTCGGGAAGCTACCGCTACCACTCGGCCCTGGTGTGCCGCGCGAACGAGCCGCTCACCCTGGAGACGCTCCAGGGCAAGCGCGCCGCCTGGGTGGCCCCGCGCTCCACCGGTGGGCATCTGCTGCCGGTGCGGTTCCTGGAGTCGCGGGGGCTGCGCACGAACGAGCTCTTCTCCCAGCAGCGCTTCCTGGGCACCTACCGCAAGGCGTTCGCCGCGGTGCTCGCCGGCGAGGCGGACGTGGCCGCCATCTTCTCCAACCACGCGGACGAGCATGCCATTCGAGCCACCCTGGCCTCCTACGTGGGGGCGGACGAGTCCAAGCTCATGACGTTCGCCTTCACGCCGCCCACGCTGGCCGACGGCATCGTCCTCACCCGGCGCCTGTCCGAGGCGGACGCGGCCTCGCTGGTGTCCGTCCTCACGCGGATGAACACGGACGGCTCCGGCCTGGAGATGTTGATGGGGCCATTCCGGGTGGAGGGCTTCGTCCTGTCGCCGGAGGGGCAGGAGCAGACCCCGGCGCCGCGCAAGACGCGCAGCGCCGAGTACGTGGTGGCGGAGCTGGACGGCGAGGAGCGGTGCCGGCGGTTGTGGTCGCCCACGGGCAGGGCCTTTGGCCGGGACGTGAGCGGTGCCGAGGGGCGGACGCTGACGGAGGTGCTGGGGGCGGAGGCGGCCGAGCCGCTGTTGTCACTGATGCGCGCGGTGCGCCACGGCGGCGCGGATGGCCGGCTGGAGTACCGCTTGGAGGTGGAGGGCGTGACGCGCTGGTACGCGGCGGAGATCACCCCGTGCGCGCCGGTGCCCGGCGAGACGCAGCCGCGCCTGGGCCTGATGGTGCGCGATGTGTCGGGCATGCGCGAGCTGGAGGAGCCGATGTACCGGCTGGCCTCCTTTCCGTTGCTGCACCCCGAGCCGCTGCTGGAGCTGACCATGGAGGGCGAGCTGCGCTACGCCAACCCGGCCACGCACAAGGCCTTCCCGGAGCTGGTGGTGGAGGGCGGGAAGCACCCGCTGGTGCAGGCGGCGCTGCAGTGGGCCTGGCGGGGGGCGCCCGCGGGCGAGCCCGCTCCCACGGTGCATCTGGAGGGCCGCTACTGGGAGCTGACGGTGGCGCAGCTGTGGGATCCCGCTGGCCTGCGGGTGTTCGCCCGGGACGTGACGCTGCGCAAGCAGATGGAGGCGCGGCTCATCCAGGCGGACCGGCTCTCGGCGCTGGGCTCGCTGGCGGCGGCGGTGGGGCACGAGATGAACAACCCGCTGGCCTTCATGCTGGCCAACCTCTCCTACGCGCGCGAGGAGCTGGCTCGCATGGGCGAGTCCCTGCGCGGCAAGGACGAGGCCGCGACGGAGGAGCTGGACGAGGTGCTGGAGGCCCTGTCCGAGACGGCCGAGGGGGCGCTGCGGCTCAAGCACATCGTGCAGGATTTGCGGACGCTCTCGCGCAAGCCGCCGGAGCACCAGGCGCGGGTGGAGTTGCAGCCGGTGCTGGAGAACGCGCTGAAGCTCATCCGCGGCCAGCTCAGCCACCGGGCGCGGCTGGAGCGGGACTTCTTCGACATCCCCGCGGTGGACGCGGACGAGGCCCGGTTGACCCAGCTCTTCCTCAACCTGCTGCTCAACGCGGTGCAGTCGATGAACCCGGCGGATGCCGCGAGCAACGTGCTGCGGGTGGCGGCCTATACCGGCGAGGACGGCGAGGCGGTGGTGGAGGTGCAGGACACGGGCAAGGGCCTGGCCCCCGAGGCGCTTTCGCGCATCTTCGAGCCCTTCGTCGCCACGCTGCCCGGCAGCTCGGGCCTGGGGCTGTCGGTGAGCCACGCGATTGTGACGAGCCTGGGTGGCACGCTGCGCGCGGAGAGCCGCGAGGGCCGGGGGACCCTCATCACCATCACCCTGCCCGCGGCGGCCGAGGTCTCCCAGCCCCGCCAGCAGGTGCTGCTGGCCGGGTAGGGGTGTTGGCCGCGGCCTACAGGCCCGACACCCACCGGTAGCGGCCCACCGGGCCTGCCTCGTCTCCCCCGCGTCATGGCGCGAACATCGCGGGCTCTCCGTGCCGGCGCTCAGGCGACTTCGGGAGGGCATGGGGTGTCCCGCTGGGTTAGAGAATACGGTCGCCCCCCCCCATGTCCGCCCCCGCTCCCGCTCCCTCTCTCCGCGAGTTCGTCGACAAGCTGCTGCTGCTCGACCGCTCGCTCCAGCAGCCTGGCCCCGGCCCGGATGAGCATGGCTTCATTGAGAAGCTGCTCATCACCGCGGACGCCGCGCCCGTGCTGCTGTCGTACGTGGACAGCGCCGGGCGCTACCGTTTCTGCAACCAGGCGTACGAGCGGTGGTTCGGGGTGCGGCGCGAGCTCCTCCTCGGCCGGTCCATCCAGGAGCTCGTCGGCGAGGCCGCGTACGAGATCGTGCGCGGGTATGTCGAGGCGGCGTTGTCGGGGCAGCAGGTGCGCTTCGAGCGCGTGCTCCCCTACCGCATGCGGGGCAGCCGCACGGTGCGCGCGGATTACGTGCCCCACGTGCTGCCGGATGGGCGGGTGGCCGGTTTCGTGGGAATGGTGGAGGACATCACCGAGCTGCGCCAGGGCGAGGAGGCCGCGCGGATGGCCGAGGCCCTGCGCGAGAGCGAGGATCGGTTGCGCCTGGCCCTGTCCTCCGCCGAGCTGGGCATCTGGGACTTCGATCCGCGCACGGGCCAGCGGAGCTGGGATGCGCGGTGCCACGAGCTGTTCGGCCAGCCTCCCGGCGAGGCGCGCGTCTCCCAGGACTCCTTCCTCGCGCTCCTGTACCCGGAGGACCGGGCCGTCGTGGATGCCGTGATGAGGGCGGCGTGTGAGCCGCGGGGAGACGGGCGCTATCAGGCCGAGTACCGCACGGTGGACGCCCAGGGCCGGGTGGTGCGGTGGATCTCCTCCCACGGACAAGCGTATTTCGACGCGGAGCGGCGGCCAATCCGCTGTATCGGCACGGCGCGCGACATCACCCTGTCCCGGCGTGCCCACCTGCGCGTGGAGCGGCTGTATGCCGTGTCGTCGGCCCTCTCCATGGCCCTGCTGCCCGAAGAGGTGGCGCAGGTGGTGGTGCGCGAGGGGTCCGCGGCGCTCGAGGCCCTCTCGGCCTCGCTCGTGTTGGTGAGCGCGGAGGGCACCGCCTTCGAGCTGCGTGCGGCCCACGGCTTCCCCGAGGGCGTGCTGAACGAGGCCTGGCGGCGCTTTCCGCTCGACACGCCGGTGATGTACCGCGAGGCCGTCCGCACCGGCCGGCCCGTGCTGTACGGAAACCAGGAGGCCTTCCTCCGGGACTACCCGGAGCAGGCGGGTTCCCCGGCGCTCCTGGGATGCGCGTTCGCGGCACTGCCGCTGCGCGTGCAGGGGCGCATCATCGGCGCGTTCGGCTTCAGCTTCGAGCACGCCCGGGCGTTCACCCCCGAGGATCTCCAGTTCATGGAGTCGCTCGGGCAGCAGTGCGCCGTGGCCATCGAGCGCGCGCGCCTCTATGAGGCCGAGCGGCAGGCCCGCGCCGAGGCCGAGCAGCTGAGGGATCGGCTCTCCGCCGAGCGTACCTTGTTGGAGGCCGTGCTGCGGCAGTTGCCCGTGAGCGTCGTCATCGCCGAGCCCGGGGGCCGGCTCGTCCTGGGCAACGCGGCGTTCGAGACCATCTGGGGCCAGCGTTTCGTGCCCTCGGCGGGCATCCCGGAGTACGCGGCCTACCAGGGCTTCCACCCGGACGGGCGGCCCTATGCCCCCGAGGAGTGGCCCCTGGCGCGCTCGCTGCTCCATGGGGAGACCGTGGTGCGCGAGCCGGTGATGCTCATCCATCCGGACGGCTCCCGCCGGCAGGTCGATCTGAGCTCCACCTTGGTCCGCGATGCCGCGGGGCGTACGGTGGCCGGCGTGGCGGTGAGCACCGACGTCACCCAGCACCACGAGTTGCGGGAGGCGCTGCGCCGCGAGGGCGACGTGCGTGAGAAGCTGCTCGGCATCGTCAGCCATGATCTGCGCAACCCCCTGCAGGCGATCTCCACCGTCAGCCACCTGCTGCTGAGCTCCTCCGAGCCCCTCTCGCCCCCGCAGCGCAAGTGGGTGACGCGCATCCGCACGAGCGTGCGGCGGATGGATCGCCTCATCCGGGATCTGCTCGACTTCGTGCGGATCCGCCAGGGGGAGACGCTCCCCGTGGAGCGTCAGCCGGTGAGCCTGGAGGAGGTGGGCCGCACCGCCGTGGACGAGCTGCAGGCGGCCCATCCCCAACGCCAGATCCTGCTGGAGGCGCGCGGGGGGACGTGCGGGGAGTGGGACCCGGAGCGGTTGGTGCAGCTGGTGGGCAACCTGTTGTCCAACGCCCTGACGCATGGAACGGAGGCGGCGCCCATCCTGGTGCGCGTGGACGGCGAGGGGGAGCAGCAGGTGGTGCTCGAGGTAATCAACCAGGGCAACCCCATCCCGCCGGAATTACTGCCCCGCATCTTCGAGCCCTTCACGCGCGCCAGCGAGGGGAGCAACGCCCTCAAGGGCGTGGGGCTGGGCCTGTTCATCGTGCACGAGATCGTCGCCGCGCACGGAGGCCGCATCGACGTGAGCTCCTCGGCTGACACGGGCACCGCGTTCCGGGTGCGGCTCCCCCGGACGTCCACGGCCTGAGGCCCGCCCTCAACCCCAGGAGAACGACACCTCGTTGTCCAGCGGCCCGCTCTGCCGTCCGGACACCCGCCCGTCCTGGATTCCCAGCGTGCGGAACAGGCCCATCAGTCCGCCCTCGTGGTTCAGGTAGAGGAGGAAGTCCCGCTTCGTGGTGAGCACGCCGCTCCTCGGCGCCGTCCAGTGCACCGTCGCCTCGCCGAAGCTCGATGCCGCCCGGTAGGCCACCGGCATGTTGTTGAGCAGCTGCTTCGGTCCCTCCTTGGCCATCAGCATGAAGGCCTTGCCCACCACGGAGCCCAGGAACCCGGGCGCGATTCCTCCCCCGATGCGCCGGACCGCGTTGTCGAAGCCGCCGTGCTTCTCGCTCAGCAACCACGCCGCGCTGTACTGCAACCGGAGGTACTCGCTGACGGGATAGGTGAAGAAACTCTTGTAGCTCTTGTCCTTGAGCGGCTCGAGGCACTGCGCCACCGCGTCCTCACCCAGGTCCGCGCGGAGCACGTCCAGCGTGGTGTGGAAGGACATGCCGCGCACGGTGTCCACGGGGGTGGCCAGGGCCAGCCTCCGCTGCAGCTCCATCTCCGTTCCAAGACCGGATTCAGCGCTCGTGGCGGTCTGTCCGTCGATCATCCGAAGCCGTCTCCCGTCTCTCGTCTGAGCGGAAGAGTGTAGCCCGTCTGGAAAGCGCATGAACATGCCCCCCAGGACAAGGCGTTTGCCTGGGATGCTTGGGGCTCAAGCAAGGACGGCGTCGCGGACCTCCTCGAGATCTCCGAAGACGTAGCGCTGGCGCCGCCCGTCATGGCCCAACCACCGCTGCAGCAGCACGAGGTAGGCCTTGGCCTCGGGAGGCTGGCCGGGCTGGAGGACGAGCTTGAGGTGGTTGATGCGCCGCAGGAAGACGGGGAGGGCCTGGGGACCGAGCGAGGCGGAGAGCGCTCGCAGGTTTCCAGGGAGGGCCTCGGGGCGGGAGCGCAGGTGGGTGTGTCCCAGCCAGTCCACGAGCGCCTCCCGCTTGGCGGGCAGGCACAGGCCCTGCTTCACGAGCACGTCCAGCAGCGAGGCCCAGCGCTCGGAGTCGGCCTCGTGCAGGCTCTCGGCGAGGTGGCACTCCAGGCCCAGCTTGGGCAGCACGGCGGAGCCCACGTCGAGGCTCAGCGCCAGGCGCTCCACCCGGCCGGCCACCGGGGCGAGCAGGGCCTCCACTTCGGAGGTGTCTCCCGGCCACCCGACGCGGGCGAGGTAGCCGGGCAGGGTGCCGGGCCCCAGGCCCTGGAGACACAGCCGCACGCCATCGAAGCGGCGGGAGAACATGGCGCCCACGGCGGAGACGTAGCCCGCGGAGGGCAGGGCCGCCAGACACGCCACCACCTGCTGCCGGACGGCGGGCGCGAGGGGCTCGCCCCAGAGCAGCGCGAGGGACTCCTCCAGCGCTTCCAGGCGGCGCCTGGCTTGCCGGTCGTACTCGATGAAGAAGGAGGGGATGGGCACCGGGGGCGGTGTCCCCTCGACGTCGAACTCCAGGAAGACGTCGCCGATCTCCTCGCGCAGCAACGTCCCCGGGGTGTCCCAGCGCGCGCCGAAGCGGCGCAGGCGCTCCCAGACGGGATGGGTGAAGAGCGAGGAGGGCAGGGTGGTGCCGGCGTCCGCGCGGCCCGCGAGCACGGCGCGGCTGCCATCCGTGGCGAGGAAGCGGACGCCGAAGTCGGCCTGGGCCTCCTCCCGGCCCAACCGGCACTCGAAGCCGGAGGCGGAGACGGGCGGCAGCAGCCGGGCGATCCGCTCGATGTCCGCCAGGGCCGTGGGAGAGATGAGCCGGGGCGAGAGGTGGGGCTCGGCGAGTCTCAGGTACTCATTCAGCGCGGCGGCCATGGGATCCCCTCACGTCGAAGAAAGACAACGGACGGGCGCTCCGGATGCACCCGTCCGTGTGTTCTGCAGGATTGGCTTTCCTGGGGTGGACTACTCCCAGGCCTGCGTGTTGCTCAGCTCCTGCGCGCCACCGGAGATGAGATCATCCAGCGCCTCGTCGTTGAGCTCGGTGAGGTTGGCAGTCTGCTCGGCGATGTTCTCGTTCATCATGGCGTTGCCCTCCCTTTGGTGTGAAACCCCAATCCAGACTCATCGTCCCGGTTGGGGGCTCCCGGCGCCGGGTCATCCCCGGCGTCGTCAGCGATTGGAAAGATAGGGAATGTCATTTCTGAAGTCAAATCAATCGGCGAGTTTTTTAGATGTATTTGATTGAGCGTGAAAGTTCCATGGGCGTGCGAACGGGAAAGACGGGGGAGGCTCGATGTCAGGGATTGCCGCGCCAGCCGGAGCGGGAGGCGGTGAGAAAGTCCACCAGGGCTGACACCACGGTGGCGGTGGTGAAGAGCCGGTTGCGATCCGTCAGCACGGGCAGGAGGAGGCACCCCTCGGGATCCTCCCAGGGCGCATGAAGCTCGGGGCGGGGCATCCGCATGATGGGGACGTGGGCCCACCCTCCGTCGGGTTGCTGGGCCCGCAGCAGCCAATGCAGTCCGGCGTCGAGCGCGGCGCCGTGGCGTGGGCGTCCTCCGTCGAGCAGCAGCGTCGAGAGGGCGAGCGCGGTGTGGAAGGCGGCGGCCTCGCTGCCCGTGCCATTTCCCCACCCCCCCCCGGGTTGCCGTGCACCCAGCAGCCAGCGGGCGGCGCGTGCCACCGGCTCGGGGTCTCCTCCGAGGAGGGACAGCAACCGAGCCGCGTGCGCCGTGGTGTAGGTGCGGCCGTGCCACCAATAGGCCTCCCAGAAGCCCTCGGGCGACTGGCTGTCACGCAGCAGGCGGGCGCAGGCCTCGAGGACGGGGCGGTGGCGCGAGTCTCCCGAGGCGTGCAGGGCCTCTCCCGCCAGCGCGGTGACGCACAGGTGGACATCGCACCAGCTGCTGCCCGGGTAGCTGGCCCAGCCATTGAGCGAGGGCCGCTCGGCGGGGCGGTAGGTGCGGAAGCCGCTCCCGGGCTCGTCCCAGTAGCGCAGCAGCTGCACGCACGCCTCCCCGAGCGCCGCCTCCCACCCCGGCACGTCCCGCCAATGGGAGAGGAATCGCACCACGTTGGCGGTGGAGTCCGCGTCCGCGGGCGTCGCCAGGCTGAAACCCCATCCGCCCCCGGGGTGACAATGACTCACCAGCCAGTCCCGGGACTGTGCCAGCCTGGCCGGGTCCGCCCCCGCATGGGCCAGCGCCTGGCCGACATACGCCGTCACCCATTGGGAGCTGATGACGTCCCGGTCTCCCACCACGAAACGGAAGCGGAAATCCAGCCAGCGCCCATCCGCCGTCCGCGCGCCCTCCAGGAAGCGCACGGCCCGTGCGAGGGCCTCGGTGACGGCGTTCTCCAACGCGTCCTCGTGTCTCGGGATTGCCTGCATCGGTCCTCCCCGTGTCTTGGTTTCCCTCTTGAATATCGCTTTTCTCCCGACGGTGTCCTGGCTTGTTTGAGATTGCACCAGGATGCGATGATTCCTGTCAGCGCGAGAGAGGCTTCAGGGGGATGGTGGAGTTCCCGGGAAACTCGGGTCCTCTGTTCCAGGCCATTCGTGACGATTAAGCTGGCCGGGCGTCACGGGGACGCCTCCAGGGAGAGGGATGTGCATGCGGCGTGGGTGGGTCATCGGAGCGGCGGCGGGACTGCTGGCCCTGCTGCTGTGGCTCGTCTGGCGGCCCACGACAGCGCCGGAGCCCACCCGTGGGCCCACGGACCCGTCGATGAAACCCCGGGTGGGGACTTCGGCCTCCGCGAGCCTGTGGTCCAACGCGACCCCCTCCGAGGCGCGGGGCACCCTGTCCATCCAGGGCCGCGTGGTGGGTCCTCGGGGACCTGTGCCCGGGGTGCTCGTCGTCGCCCTCGCGCCCGCGTCCCGTCAGTGGCCTTCCCTGACGCCTCCCCCGACGGGCCCGCGGCAGGGGTACGTGCAGTCCTGCGAGCAGCTCGCGGCCGCGCTGCCGCTCCTGGAGCGGGCGGCGGAGCTCCGGGGCCAGCAGATGCCGAAGGCCCGAGCGACCACGGATGCTCAGGGAAACTTCCGCCTCGAGGGCCTGGAAGCGGGCGCCTTCGTGCTCTGGGCCGAGCGCGGGGAGGACGCGGGCCTGCGAGGGGAGGTGGCCGCCGGCAGCGAGCATGTCGAGGTCCGGCTGGGCCCCGGCAGGACGTTCTCCGGCGGGGTGTACGACGAGCAGGGCAGGCCGGCCGCGGGAGCGCTCGTCACGACCCTCCAGCGGGACGCGGGACGCTTCGTCGAGACGTCCACGGACGAAGAAGGCCGGTTCCTGCTCGGTCCGCTGCCCTGGGGACGCTACGACGTCCTCGTCTCGAAGGCGGGCCTGGTGCCGGCACGGCTGATGCCGGACACCTTGGAGCGGGGTCCGGTGCAGGTGACGCTCCCCGCTCCCCGGCGAATCTCCGGACAGGTGACGGACGAGCGGGGCCCGGTTCCGGGGGTCACCGTCGAGGCCGAAGGAGGAACGCGTGTGCCCCCCTCGGTCACGGATGCGCGCGGACACTTCCGCCTGGAGGGGCTGTGTCCGGGGAAGTACGTGCTGACGGCCAGCCACGCGGAGCGCTTCGCCCGGCAGCAGGTGTCCCTGGAGACGGGGCTGGACAAGGAGTCGGCCGTGCTGGTCCTGGGGGACAGCGTGCGGTTGAGCGGGCGTGTCACGGGCTCTTCGGGCCAGCCCCTCGAGGGCGCCCTGGTGATCGTCTTCGCGGACGCCCCCCCGTGGAGAGAGGAGACCCGGACGGACGCGCGGGGCGGGTTCCTGTTCGAACGGCTCGTCGCGGGAAAGTACACGGTGATGGCGCTGGCGGCGCACCACGAGCGGTTGGAGGTGCCGCCGCGTCTGCTCCTGGCGCCCGAAGAGCTGCGGCTCACCTTGAAGCCGGTGGAGGCGCGCCCCGTGGCCGCGGAGGGGGCCTCCCTCGAGGTCGAATGGGTGGACGCGGCGGGGCGCCCCGTGCTCCAGGCGCCCGTTCGGCTCGACGGTCCCTCCGGACGCACGGTCACCACGGGCATGGATGGCAGGGCCGTCTTCCAGGGGCTGGCGCCCGGACGCTACTTCGTGGAGCCCCAGGCTCCGGAAGGATGGATCCGCTACGCCCCCCTGGCCGTGGAGCTGCGGGGGACGGAGACCCGGAAGGTCCGCCTCCAACCCGAGGCGGGCTGGAACCTCTCGGGCGAGGTCGTGGACGCCGAGGGGAATCCTCTCGAGGGCGTGCCCGTCGTGGCCTCGCGGGTGGCCGGGCCCGGAGCGTTGCCGGAGGACGCCGCCTCGGGACGACTGCGGACTGGCACCGTCCAGGCAGTCTCCGGGCCGGAGGGCGGATTCACGCTGGCGAACCTGCCGGAGGGCCCCTGTGCCCTGCGGGTCATGTTTCGCGGGTATGGGATTGATGCCAGTGCCTCGCGTGGCGTGGACGAGAGCTCGGGCTCCCGCGGGGCGGTGGAGGTCTCTCCCGGGAGCGGGAACATCCGGCTCGTGCTCCGGGCCCAGGCCCGGGTCCGGGGGCGGGTGGTGCGCGAGGACGGCGGGCCCATCACCTCGTTCCGGATCAACCTCGAGCCGGTGAGTCACCCCGAGGGCCGGTTCTCCCTGCCGATGGTGGGGAACGGCAGGACGTGGGTCTTCGACGCTCCGGGGTTCTCCCAGTTCCGCCAGAGGGTGGCCTCGCCGGAGGACGAGGATCTCGAGCTGGACGACGTGGTGCTGGTGGAGGACCGGACGGTGCGCGGGCGGGTGCTCGAGGCCGGGACGTCGGCGCCCATTGCCGGAGCCTGGGTTCAGGTGAGCCCCAGCAAGGGGTACTCGCCCGGCAGCGGGGCGGAGCAGTCCGCGTACACGCTGCCGGACGGGAGCTTCACGGTGGAAGGGGTGAAGGCGGGAGAGGGAGTCCTTCGTGTGGTCCACCCGGACTGGCCGCCCGTGCGGACGGTGCTCGCGGCGGGGCAGCGGGAGGTGATGGTGGTGCTCGAGCCTGGCGCCACGCTGGAGGGGCGGATCGAGTTGGCGGGTACTCCGGTGCGGTCGGGCGTCGTGCGGCTCCGCTCGGAACAGGGGGAGGTGCTCACCAGCCTGGGCTTCTGGGAGGGGCGGTACTCCCTGCGGGCCGTTCCCGCGGGCCGCTACCTGCTCCACGTGGTGGCGTACTCCGAGGAGGGCCCGGCGCCGCTGTTCCCGGTGCGGCAGGTGGCGCTCTCCCGGGGAGACCGGGTGACGCTGGATTTCACCGAGCAGGTCGAGGGAGCGCTCCTGGAGGTCTTCGTGCCGGAGCGCAACATCGAGGTCCATCTGATCCCGGGAAACCTGCCGCTCATGGGCCCGAAGGAGGGGCTGTACTCGAAGCTCCTGAGTGGCTTCATGGGGAAGCCGGTGCGCGAGGGCGTCCGGCGATTTCCCCGGCTGCCCGCTGGGAGCTACACGCTCTTCGCCATGCGGCGGGACGAGGATGTCACCGAGGTCCATCGGGAAGAGCTGGAGTTGCCCGATGAGGGCGAGGTTGCCTTCACGCTCCTGCCGCAGTGGAGCCTGTACGACGATTAGTCCGTCCGGCGGTGGGGGCGTCAGCGGTGGAGCGCGCTGGAAGCGCAGCGCCCCTGATGGGCACACTCCAGGAACTCCTTCATCAACGCGCTGGCCTCCCGGTGGTCGGGGGAGTCGAGGTGCTCGCCGAACCGGGTGCGTGCCCGCTGCAGCACCAGCCGGGCCACCTCGAGCCGTCCCGTGTCTCGCAGCAGGCGGCACAGGCTCGACGTCGCGCGCAGCTCGAAGAGCCCCGCGTCCTGCTTGTGCGCCGTCTCGATGGCGTGGATGAAGCGGGACCTCGCCTTGCGTTCCCTTCCCGTGGCGCGCAGCAGCTCGCCCTCCACACGGTACAGCTCGGCCTCGTAGGTGCGCTCGCCCGTGGCGCTCTGCTCCGCCCGCGCTTCGTGCACCGCGGCCAGCCCCTCCTCGAACCGTCCCAGCTTCAGGTGGATCTCCGCGAGCAGGCCCAGGCCGTGGGGCACACCGAGGCGGATGCCCCGCTCCTTCCAGCTCGCGAGCTCCCGCTCGATGAGCTCCACGCCCACCCGGGGCTGCCCGAGCTGGGAGCGGGCCCATCCCTCGAAGATGGTGGCCCACGAGCCCCAGATCCAGAAGCTGCGTTCGTTGGCGAGGGCATGGATCTGCTCCGCCCACTTCAAGGTGGGCTCTGGCTCATGGCGGAGCTGGCTGCCCATGGCCAGGTACGTCAACACATAGGCCTGGGTCTGCGCATGGCCGATGTGCGTGGCCATCTCCAGGGCTCCGCGGCTGTACCTCCAGGCCTCCTCGGGCTGGCCGCGCACCGAGTGGATGAAGGCCGCATACGCCAGGGCCGTCGTCCACGGATCCGCCCCGTGCCGCGCGGCGATCCGCCGGTGCTGCTCGAGCTCGAAGCGGGCGCAGGCCATGGCGCACTCCAGGGCGTCCAGGGCCTCGCGCATCCGCCCCCAGGAGGCGAAGCCGATGGCCCTCATCCGGTGGCCGAGCATGAGCAGCACCCGATCGTGATGGCGCTTGCCCAGCTCCACGAGCAACCCGGCCAGCTCATGACCCTGACGGAACTCGCCTCGCGCGAGGCAGTAGGTGAAGGGTCCCCAGGGGGACAGGTCGAGCTCCGGCAGGGCGTCCCCCACCCGGTGCAGCAGCTTGCGGGCCCGGGCATACGTCCGCTCCGCCTCGGGCGAGCGGTAGCCCCGCAGGTGCGTCAGGGGAGGGCCCAGGGCCAGCAGGATGCGCAGCTCCTCGTGGACGAGCTGCTCGGCATGAGGCAGGCCCCGCAGCAGCTCCAGGGCCCGCGTGTAGTGGCTCACCGCTTCCTGGAGGGACGAGCGTTGGCTGGCCAGCAGCCCGGCCCGGACCTGGTAGGGGAGGGCCCACTCCGGCTCTCCCGCCTCCGAGTGGTGGTAGGCGAGCACCTCGGGTCTTGCCTCCACCACCTCGGGGAATCGCTCCTCCAGCACCCGCGCGACCTTCTGGTGGTGCTGCCGCCGCGCGCTTCGCGTCAGCGAGTGGGCGGCCACCTCCTGAGTGAGGGCGTACCGGAAGGTGTACGTGGGCTTCGTGCCCTCCTCGCGGAGGAACCCCGCTTCCACCAGGCCGGCGAGCTCGCGCCGCAGGGCCGCCTCGTCGCGGTCCGAGAGCGCCGAGAGCAACTCCCGCGTGACGTCCCGCCCCACCACCGCGCAGAGCTGGAGCAGGGACTTCTGACGCGAGGGGAGCATGTCGATCCTCGCCAGCAACAGCTCGTGCAGGGTGACGGGGATGGACGCCGCCGCGCCTCCCTCCAGCACCATGCGCGTCATCTCCCGGATGAAGAGCGGAATGCCGTCCGTCCTCTTCACCAGCGCCTGCACCGTGTCCTCGGGCAGCGTCCTGCCCCGGGCGGTCTCCCTCACCAGCGCCGCGGCCTGTTCCGCGGGAAGCCGGTCCAGGCAAAGGTGGTGGAGCCAGGGCCGCTGTGGCCAGCCCAGGCGCAGCTCGGGGCGCGTGCTGAAGACGAAGAGCACCCGCGCCCGTCCGATGCGCTCCAGCAGGAAGCAGAGGAACTCCAGCACGCACGCGTCGGCCTGGTGCAGATCCGCCACGAAGACGAGCACCGGCCGCTGGCTCGCCATGCGCAACGTCAGGTCCGCCAGCGCCTCGAAGGCCTTCTCCCTGCGCCGCCCGGGGGTGAGCTGGTGCACCGGGCCATGCGGGGCAGTGGGCAGGCCGAGGAGCTGGCCGATGAGCTGCACGTGCTCCTCGCCAGCGCCCAGGGCACCCAGCCGCTTCTCCCACTCCCGGGCCTTCGAGGGAAGCTCCTCGCATGGTGGGAACTGGAGCAGCGCCTCGATCAGCCCGTGAAGGGGCGGGTGGGCGGTGGTGCCGGGCCGGGACCAGCATTGGAAGCGCACGCGGGTGGCCGATTCCGCGGGGATGCGCTCGCCCAGCTCCCGGATGAGGCGCGATTTGCCGAGGCCCGCCTCGCCGCTCACGAGGACGAAGGCGCCCTGTCCCCGCACGGCCTGCTCCCAGAGGGAGAGGAGCCAGGCCAGCTCCGCGCTCCGGCCCACCAGCGGCGTGAGGCCACCGTCGGCGGCGAGCATCCGCTCGAAGCGGGCATCTTCATCGCGCTCGCGCGACACGCGGTGGAGGCCCACGCTCTGGTTCCCCGACAGTCCCTCGAAGGTGCGCGGCCCGAGCGCCGTGGCCTCGAACGTCTCGCGGACGCTCTTCCACGTCGCCTCGCCCAGGAGCACCTCGCCCGGCCGGGCCTGCCGCGCGAGCCAGGCCGCCACTCTCGGCGCCTGTCCCCGGATGACGAGCCCACCGCGCGGCCCGGGTGCCTGCTCGTCCAGCGCCACCATGTCCGTGTGGATGCCCACCTTCACGGCCATGTCAGGGAGCGCCGCGCCGGCACTCCGCACCAACTCCAGCCCCGCGCGCACCGCTCGCGCCGAGTCGTCCTCCCGCACCTGGGACCATCCGAAGCAGGCGAGCACTTCGTCTCCCAAGGACAAGGGGACATAGCCCCCGTGCCCGTGGAGCGTCTTCGCGCACGCCTCGTGGAAGGCCGCCTCCAGCTCGCCCGGATCCTCGGCGGTGGGCGGCCCTCCCGCCCCATCGAGCCGGGTGAGCACGCAGGACACCAGCGTCACCTGCCGGCGCTGCAGGGCGGTGGCGTGTGGCGCTTCGTGTCCGGTCTCGAGGAGACGGCCTTGCAGCTCACGCAACTCCTCGCGCAGCTCTCGTGCCGAGGGGAATCGCCGGGACGGATCCTTGGCCAGCGCCGTGGCCACCAGGAGCTCCACCTCGCGTGGGATGTCCGGCCGGCTCGCGCGCACCGGGGGCATGGGCTCCGCGGACGTCACCCACTCGCGCAGTGCCGGCAGCGTGGAATCCGGGAAGGGCAGCGCCCCGGTGAGCATCTCGAAGAGCACCACCCCGGCCGCCCAGATGTCGGTGCGCGTGTCCTGCGGCTCGCCCCGCCATTGCTCGGGTGCCATGTACGCCGGAGTCCCCGCGGTGGGCAGGTGCGGCGCCGCGGGGCCGCTCGCGGCGACCCGATGACACAGGCCGAAGTCGAGCAGCTTCACCGTGCCCTGGCGGGTGATGAAGATGTTGCTGGGCTTGAGATCGCGGTGGATGAGGTGCCGCTCATGCGCGTGGGTGAGCCCTTCGGCCACCGCGGCCAGGATGTCCAGCGCCTGCTTCAGGCCGGGCTGATGCCGCCGCAACAGCGCCGCGAGCGACTCGCCCTCCAGGTACTCCATCACCAGGAAGGGAACCCGGGCGCCGCCGGGAGTGGCGCACCATTCGGACACGTCGAAGATGCGGACGATGTTCTCATGGTCCAACCGGGCCACCGCGCGTGCCTCGCGCAGGGCCTCCTCGGAGAGCCCCGTGCGAGGGGCGAGGAACTTGAGGGCCACCTCCCGATGCAGCACCTCGTCCCGGGCGCGGAACACCTGGCCCATCGCGCCACGGCCCACCTGCTCGAGCACCTCGTAGCGGTGGCCCTCGGGTCCTCCGAACCGCTCCCCGGGCCCTGGCAACCGCGGTGGGATCTCGACGTGGAGCACCCGCCGCAGCACCGAGTCGTCGAATTCGGAGGCCTGGGCGTCAGTCACCTCTGGCCTGGGCAGGCCCTCGCTCTCCTGATTGGCGTCCCTGCTCATCCGCGCCTCCCGCCCACTTCATGGCTCTGCCTGTCAGCATGCGACTCCTGGGTCTCCAGGGTGTTGGCTTGCGGCCAGACGCTCGTCGGACCTGATCGGCGGCCAGCCGCCTCCTCCTCCGGGGGAGACAGAAGGGGCGGGAGAGACCTGTGACAGGGGGGGCGTTCGCGCTCACGCCTTCCTGTCCGTCCGGGCGGTGGGCAGGATGGACGACGAACGGACCGTTGTGACCCACGTCCGGTGTCCTGGAGCTGCCCATGAACCTGTTCCCCTCCGCCTGCCTCGCCGTATTGCTCACCCTTGCACCCGCTGCCTCCGCCGCACCTCCGAAGAAGGCCGCCAGACCGGAGCAGGCGAAGCGGGTGCGGGTGGTGTTCCAGACGGAGAAGGGGGAGATCGAGATGGAGCTCGATGAGGCCCGTGCGCCCCAGACGATGCGCAACTTCCTCGTCTACGTGGACGGCGGCTTCTTCGACGGCGGGGTGTTCCACCGCACGGTGAAGCCGGACAACCAGCCGAACAACAAGGTGAAGATCGAGGTCATCCAGGGCGGCGTCAACCCCGCTCGCGAGTCCGAGCAGCGCCCGCCGATCGCCCTCGAGCGCACGAGCGTGACCGGGCTCAAGCACCAGGACGGCACGCTCTCGATGGCGCGTGACACGCCCGACACCGCGGTGTCGGACTTCTTCATCTGCATCGGCGACCAGCCCGAGCTGGACTTCGGGGGCAAGCGCAACCCGGATGGCCAGGGCTTCGGTGCGTTCGGCCGGGTGGTGAAGGGCATGGACGTGGTCCGCGCCATCCAGCAGGCGCCCGCAGAGGGGCAGAAGCTCACCCCGCCGGTGAAGATCCAGCGCGCCGCGCGCAAGCGCTGAGGTCCGCCATAAGGCGCACGGGGACTCGCTGGCCCTCTCATCCATCCACGACAACAGCGCCCTGGCGGCCCAGGAGATGGGCGGCACGCTGACCGTGCACAGCGACGGGCGGGGGAAGGGCGCCACCTTCACGCTGGAGCTGCTCTACGTCCCGGTACCGGAGGCCGCGTAAGTCTTACCGCCTCCGGGCCGGTGCTGCTCGCTACGTCGCGATAACCCCTTGAAATGACACGCCATTGGACCGGAAGCCCTGCTGGCACGCGGGATGCTCTAGCTCCCGCACGAGAAGTCAGCGGGGCAGGGCGGGTTGGGGTGGTCGGGCAGGACGGGCGGGTCGGTCGGGGTTGGGGTGGTCGGAGCAGGACGGGCGGGGCTGAGACAGTACAGGGGGCAGGGAAGTCTTCGGGGGCAGTTGGGGGACGGGGAAAAGCACGTCGGGGAGGGGCTGCTGGGGGCGGCTCCTCCCCGATTCTTTTGGGGCGAATGCCAAGAAGCATCCGCCCACGCTCCACCCCTGTCCGGCACAGTGGCGAGAAGGCGGTGAAGGAAATTCTGGGGTGATTGGGACCGCTCCCGGGCCAAGCCCCAGGGAGGCGGCGTAGGGCCTCGCGGGTCGAGTTGAGCGGCTGGGTGGAGGCGGCGGGAATCGAACCCGTGAACAAGGCGATAGAAAACCCTAATCAGGACGCGCTGTTACCCGCTATCGCCTTGATTCTCCTCGGGTTCGTCATCCCGCCCCGTCCCACCCCGTTCCCTCATGTTCCGCCCCTAACCCCGCTGGCGGGGCACACTGGGGGCACATGCGACCCCTGCATCGTCCACTGGTCGCTTGAGAAGCGCGCCAACCGCAGGGGCTTTGCGGACACCTAAAATAAAAGCGACGGTGACGCCAGCCGTACACGACGGTTCAGGAGTCGTTGCCTCCCTACTTAGTTACAGATGGCGGGGTCGGCGTCTTGAATGCTCCCCTCTCTCGTGCCTCGGCAAGCTTGCGGTCAACCTCCGTCTGGTAGACGCCCTCCGCAATCCGCGCACGCGCCCACTCAAAATCAGGGTCGACGGTTGGAGGGCTCTGCTCTCCTAAACTGTCCCATCGCTCGCAAAGCGTTTCCATACGCTTCTTAAATGATGCGTGTGGCTCAAACTCGGCGTCCACCGTCGCAAGCCTACGTGCTTGGTTTTCGAGCGTCTTGAAGGCGTGTGCTGCGGTGAGGTGTCGAGCCTGCCGCTCCGAAGTCTTGAGGAACGTCAGCAAGCCAGTTGTCACAGCCGCGAGAAGGGAGAGAACAGGTGTCAACCATACCCAATCAGGACGCTGCCCAAAAATTTCTGAGCCTCCCTTTGCAGCGAGAAGCGCTCCAACAACGACAGCTACACTCCCGAGAGCGTTGTGGTGCCTTGCCAAGCGTTCCGACGTACGGAAGTGGGCTGCGGCAGTGTGCTGGGCGTTCTCCCGAATCCGCTGGCACTCAGCCACGAGCGGTTCGCGGAATTTCTTCTCTGCCGCAGTCAATCTGCGTGGTGCCGTCTCCGGCGGCGGAGATCCTTCGAGTTCATCAGTCGTGTCGTCAGTCATGTGCTCAACGCGAAGTAAGACGGGAAGGGGTCACCAATGAAAGTTCGCCAGCGATCAAGAGAGGCTAACTCACCTCCCATTCCAGGCGAGTTATCGGCTTCGCACAACGTCCACGCCACCTTGGCTCTCTCGGCCACCCAGGCGCGAACGTTCGCGAGGTCCAGCGGGGAAAGTTTAGAGTCAACCGGCGGCGAGTAACTGCCCGGAAGGGACACAGGCGACTGGAGCAGTACCGCCGCATCACTGAGGAACGCGGCGAGCGCATGCTTGTAGCCCCACTTTAGCCCCTTGGCCGCCCACTCAGCCAGCCGTGCAGGAAGAATTAGAGTGGCCAGGATCTCAATGTGAAAGGAACTCAGCGGTACGCCTCGCGCACGGAGGTACTGTTTAAGCAACTTGATGGTTGGCACGAGGGCACCGGCAACGCTCGGGTGCTGGTTGGCGCCCGAAATAATCTCCGCGTCGTAGTCGTAGTCGGCAGGTTTCCAATTAAGATGCCCGTTGGCAATGACGTAGCAGGCAGGACCTCCAGCGCGCGGGTACTTGCCGGAGAGATCCCGATAACCTGCGGCAAGCTCCATACAAAACCCGTCATGATACGTGAGCACAACCGTAGGGGAGTCGGTTTCCGGCCGCATGGCCTGGTACGTAAGATCGCGGGAGAGCGCATCGAGCACGAGTGACAGATAATCCCCGGCATTCAGCGCGCCGGGTGTTCCAGCTTGGACCCACCCCGTCACATCTCCGAAAACGACGAGGGCATCAACGTCGAGAGAGTCACTGTCCTCACGGGGCCGAATCTTTGTACGTCGCTGGAAGGAGCCAATCTGCCGCACGTTGATCCCAGGGAAATGCTTGGACAGACCTGTCGAGATGACGCCTTTCACCGCGTTGAAGCGCTGGGAAGCGCGGGCCACGCGCGTGTCATCCAATTCGATACGACTCAGATAGAGGTTGAAGGCGTCCTCAAGAAGTGCCATCGAACGGTCCCGCGAGCAGAAGGAAAGGCGTCACACGGACCCCTAGTTCTATCTGTGAAGCGCCTCAAGCGCATTCGGGAAGATATGAATCCGCGCCGGAGGGCACATCGGGGCTGCCGCAGTGCTCACCGGGCCCAAGGTGCCGCAGCCATCGTCCTCTACCGCGCTGCGCCGCTGGCGTGCTCCACCCACATTGGGTGCGCAAATGAAGGGGAGTGTGCTGACATGTCCGACCACCCGAGGCTCCTGCTTGCTTCCAAATTTGACGGGTCGGCACTGCGCGCAGCCCCTTGAGGCTCGGGCACGGCTCGCGCTGGCCGTGCTCAGGGCCCCGCCTGCTGGCTCACCGGGAACTCGACGTTCCCGAGGGTGAAGGTGCGCGGCCCGGTTGCTTCCCATAGCTTGAGGGTGCAGGGGCAGCCGAGCTGCGCGCGCTCCCCCTTGATGCCCACCACGACGGCACCGGCACCATTCGCTGAGCGTGCCCTGGACCGTGGCGGACCGCGCGTGGGCGGCCTACTCCGCGCGGTACGGCCGGGACCAGAGCGTGGAGCGCTTGGCCCAGCGGGGCGGCTTCGGCTGGGGGAGATGGACCTCTACTTCCCCGGGTGGCGCGAGGCCACGGACGAGTGGGTGCTGCTGCGGAAGGAGCTCGCCGCAGTGCAGGCTGCACGCGTGCAGGCGGAGGCGGCGCACAGTTGCCTCGCCACAGAGCACTTCAACCTCCGGCAGGACCGGGACGCCCAGCGTCAGCGCGCTGAAAGGGCCGAGAGGGAGCGGGACGAGGCGCGCAGACTCCACGGGAAGACGGTGCTCGACGGCTCGGCCGCCGTGTCACGCGCCGAGCGCGCGGAGGCGGACAAGGCGGCCCTGCTTGAGCAGGCTGTCCATGCCGCTGCGGAGCGGCGCCACGCCTACCGCGTCAAGGAGGACTGGAACCTCGTGGCCCGCGCCATCGAGCCCTTGGAGCGAGCCACATCATCAGTGCTGGCTGAGCGCGAGTCGACGTCGGCGTAGTCGCTGAGTCGGCGTAGTCGCTGAGTCGGCGTAGCGAGCGCAGCGTGGGGAGGCGTGGTGCGGTTTGCATGGCACAATTCCTTGCGGCGATTGGGTTGAGTGCGCAGGGTAGAATCAAACCCGAACCAAGGAGGAGAGATGCCAGGCAAGAACTGGAACTCGAAAACGCGCGTGTGGAGCGATGTTGTAAGGCCCGAGACGAAGGCGCGTGCCGCCCGCGCCCAGGAACTGCGCAACGCAGGTGTCTCCGTCGCCGCGATCGCCAAGGAGTTGGGCCTGAGGGCGTCAAGGGTCTACGAGCTGCTGAAGACGTAGGAGTGTTGGGACATCGCATTTCGGCGGGAAGCCGCCCTGCGCGAGCAGGGCGGCCTCACTTCTTCGGCTTCATCACGTACCGGATGATGCGCTGGCGCCCGGGAGCACCTGGCGCGGAGCCTCTGGAGGAGGGGTTGCCGGTGCTCTCCTTGATCGCCTCGTTCTCCATCATGGCGTCGGCGGCGAGCTCGTAGACGTGGGAGATGGGCTGGCGGACCATCTCCTCATACGTCCACCCGGCGAGGCGGGCGACCCGGACCACGAGGCCGTGGACCGGATTGCCCGTCAGTTTCCCCGGGCCTTCTCCAGGGCCTCGGCCGGGTTGATGGCGGCCATGCACTCGTCGAACACGAGGGAGGGTCCCGCCCATCCGTGGGCCTCCTCCTCGGTGAAGAGGGCGCGCACGGAGAATATCTATTTCTACCTGTCGACCCAACGGAATTCCAATCAACTAAATTGGCTGCAGCATATCTTGGGCAAAGACACAATTTCACTGCAAGACTTTTCGAACTGGTTTGAGCTGTTGGAAGATGCCTCCGATGTCCTTTTCAAGAATGTGTATTTGTTTGAAAAAATTGTAGAAAGCAGGCTCTTCGCTACCAAGCCACCCTCACTGTCGCGCTTTCTCTACAAGCATGCCTATGTCGTGCTATTCAACGATGGCCAAAAGATATCCGGCGCTGGGATGGAAAAGTAAGAGAACTCGGGGATGCGAGTTTGTTGGCAAAGTTTACAACTGCTTCAGGCTCGCCGAGCTTCATGCACGCGCCGAATGGCGACTTTTCAAAGGCGCACCCGGACAAAATCATCAACTACGCCACCTGGGATGGCTCGAGCTGGACCGCCAAGTTCGACGGCACTCGTTTCGTTCATGCGCCGAAAGGCGACTGGTCAAAGTCGAAGACCGACACCATCATGAATTACGTCAGCGGGGACGGCAGCAGATGGACTGTACGGCTGGAGCAGCGTCGCTTCCTTCACGCGCCCCAGGGAGACTTCGCGCGTGCCCATTCGAGCGACATCATCTCCTATAAGGCCTGGGACGGTTCGAAGTGGACCGCTCGCATGGTCTGGTGACGCCGTGTCCCGCTGCGCAGGCCAGAGGAGCGCTGCCGGCAACCGGTTGGTGAGCACCCGGTCGATGCGCAGCGGATTGCTCAATCCTGAGTGCAGCGCGTGCGTGAAGGCGGTCTGCGACGCGGACCCCGGGCACTGGCTCCTGGGACAGCTCCTGCGGAGGCATCGCCTACGACCAGTGCGGAGCCCCGTAGCGATCGCACCTACGGGACATGGTACCGGCTCGCTAGAGCGTGGTGCCATGTCCCCGCTGGCTCCTCCTTACCCAGTCCTTGACGGCACCCGGCGGGGGGGCGCGCCATTCACGCGCCGGCCGAGCGCGGAACGGCGTCGGATGCGAAGAACTCCGCCAGCACGGGAGCGATGGCGGCCGCCGAGATGTTGTGGGTCTGGCCGGGCAGCGTGTGATAGCGGGCCGACGGCAGCACGTCGGCGAGCGCGCGCATCGCGTGGCGCATCCACGTGGGGCTCCGCCCGCCATCGAGCACCAGGGCCGGCACGGCGACGCCTGCCCACTCCTCCGCGCGGAGCGGTGCCCCAAGCTGGAACCGCTGGACGAGGGCGCCGTCGTACGGCAGCGTTGGCGCCAGCGTCCGCAGCCGCTTCCAGAGTGGGAGCCGGCGCATGAGCCAGAGCAGTGGGCGCGGCACCCCCACGGAGCCGAGGAAGGTGCGCAACGCGTCGTCGGGGCGGCCGTCGGCGAGCGCCTGCTCAACCCGCTCCCACTCCTCGCGGATGGGCGGCCGCGTGTCGTCGACGACGAGGGGCGCCTCGAACACGGCGAGGCGGCGCACCCCGGCGTGCTGCTTCGCCGCCTCGAGCGCCAGCACCGCGCCCGAGGAGATGCCGAACAGCGAGGCCGTGCCGCCCACGGCCTCGACGAGGGCGAGGACGTCCTCCACCTCGCGCGCCGACGCATACGGCGACGTGTCACCGCTCTCGCCTCGCCCCCGGCGGTCGTAGGTGACGACCGTGTACGAGGCGGCGAGCTGGCGGGCGATGGGCATCATCGGCCCCAGGGTCCGGCAGCAGAGCGCCCCGTCAACGAGGATGACTGGCGGCCCGCTCCCGAGCCGGTCGTACGCAATCATCGTTCCATCGGGCGAGCGGAGGGTCGGCATGCGGTGGTTCACCTCGGAGAAGGACGCGGGAGCGGTCCTGTGGGAGGCCGCGATGCGAGCATAGCGCGCTGCCGGGGAGCGCCGCAGTGATCACAATTCGTGGGCTCCGCGATGTTGCCTACACAGCCACGTTTTCAGGATCGGTCGCGTAGTGGAAGCGGCGGGAGCAGGATCGCGCCGAGGTGAAGCCCGCCATTCAGAGCGCGAGGGCAAGCACGAGATCGCGCTGCGGATCGTCCCCCAGCAGGAAGCGCATCTCGCCCACCTCGGTGAAGCCCCAACGCGAGTAGAAGGCCAGTGCGCGGGCATTGCGCTCCCACACTCCCAGCCACAGCACGTCATGCCTCCGAGCGCGCCCCTCCTCCAGACAGCGGAGCATGAGCGCGGCCCCCACCTTGGCTCCCAGGAAGGACCGGTCCACGTACAGGCGGGACAGGTTGAGCGGGCGCTCGGCCTGCACGCCCTGCACGCTGGCTCCGTCGCGCAGCAGGGCGAAGCCGGCGGGGACTCCGGAGACCTCGGCCAGCAGGTACAGGTTGCGCGGATCCTTCAGCTCCACTTCCTGGATGTCCGGCCGGTAGTGCGTGGCGAGGAACGCCTCCACGTTCTCGGGGGTGTTGTCGGCGGCGAAGGTGTCTCGGAACGTGCGCGTGCCGAGCTCCGTCAGGGTCGCCGCGTCCGCCAGCGTCGCGGGGCGGATCCTCACCGCGTGCACGGGGTGCGTCTCGGAGGTCGTCATCGGCGCGCACTCTAGCCAGGGAAGGTGTCCGGTGAAGTTGTCAAAGGACTCGTTCCGACGTCTCGCCGCCTACAAATCGTCTGACACCTTTCCCTGGAGCGAGGCGCTGTCCGTTTGGTCCACCTCGGATTGGTCCACCTCGGAGCCGCCGCACGTCCCGGCACCAGAGGCCTTGTAAGTCTTACTGGCTCCCGGGCCGGTGCTGCTCGCGGCCTCACGATAACCCCTTAAAATGACACGCACTTGTCCCGGAGGACCTGCTGGCACGCGGGATGCTCTACCTCCTGCACGAGAAGTCAGCGGGGCAGGGCGGGTGGGGTGGTCGGGGTTGGGCGGGGCAGGACGGGCGGGTGGTCGGGGTTGGGCGGGATGGTGGAGGGCGGCGGGTCGGTCGGGGTTGGGCGGGGCTGAGTCAGTACAGGGGGCAGGGAAGTCTTCGGGGGCGGTTGGGGGACGGCAAAACACGTCGGGGAGGGGCTGCCTGGGGGGCGGCTCCTCCCCGATTCTTTTTCGCTCCTTCTCAGGCTCCACCCTCGGCGCTGCCAGTGGCGGTTGGCTCGCTGCGCGTTCGGGACTCTGATACGGTCGTGTTCGCTCATGAACACAAATGCGACATCCGTGTCGCGGATCGCTGGTCCTGGATCGAACAGCTCGCCTCGTTCTCCCTCTGAAAGGCGTCGGCGCAAAGGCTGCATGGGGTCGCTCACCCCATGACTGGCCGTGCTGTGACATTCGGGCGCAGGGCGAGTGCTGCGGGCTGGGTGCTGCTGTGGGGCGCACTGCTCTCCGGCTGCGTCACCACCACCGTGTACCAGCCGCTCAGCTCATTGCAGCGTCCGGCGATCGTCGATCCGCGGCTCGCGAACTTCGAGGGCATGCGCCTGCTCGTGCGCTGCATCCCGGGGGACTACCTCAAGGCGCCCGACGCCGATCTCCTCTGCCGCAAGGTCGGCGCGCTGTTCCGAAACCAGGGCGCGGGGGTCGAAACCGACGTGCCACGCAACGGCAGATTGTCGCGGCGCCTCCAAGAGGGCGCCCAGCCCGACCTGGTCGTCGAGCTGTCGTCGCGGCTCCTCCACAAGGACACCAGCGGCCCGCTGTGGGCCCTCACAGTGATCTCCCTCACGCTCGTGCCGGCCTTCACGGAGTACAGCATCGCGCAGGACGTGAGCATTCGCGACGCGAGCGGGTTCCTGCTCGCCTCCGACAGCTTGAAGGCGCGCTTCATCGAGTACTTCGGCGCCGGAGTCTGGGGCGTGAACTGGGTGCTCGACACCCTCGTGCGCCCGCCGGAGGAGGAGCTCACGGGCGATGCGCCGGCGCGGGACTTTTCGCGCGACTTCTACGCACAGCTGAGCCAGCTCGCCTTCAACGCGCGGGTCCGTTCCGACGTGCTGCGCTCGTTCGAGCCCCCTCCCCGGGTCGGGGGCGAACAAAGCAAGACAGGCGCGGAGCGGTAATGGAAACCCTGCTGGTCTTCCTCCTGGTGCAACTCGCGATCTCCTCGGGGAACCCGTACGACCCCGCGCCCGGCATCTGGCACGACAAGTCAGAGGCGCGGAACCTCGACTGCTCGCGCGTGAGCCAGCAGCGGGCGCATGAGCTCCACCCGGGCGAGCTCCCGGCTCCGCTCGCGCGCCTGGCGAACCAGGAGTCCGAGGCGCTCATCTGCACCCGGCGCATCATGCGCAATGGAGAGCGGCCGGAGCGCGACGAGCTCATCCTCGCTTCGCTGCGCAAGTCGGTGGGAGAGATCGCCGAGGTCGCCAGCGCGTTGGGGCCGGGCGAGCTCAACTGGCACGTCGATGCCTTCTATCCCCAGCCCGAGGTGGCGGCGAAGATCTCGGTGGCGGCGCGCACCGAGCTCGCCGAGCAGGGACGCAGGGTCTCCGACAAGGTTCCAGTCCTCGCCGCTGGCGACATCGCGGTGCTCGGCCGGATGGAGCCGAAGCATGCCTATCCGTTGGCGTGCAAGCGCTACTTCGATCAACGCGCGCTCGGCGAGAACGATGCGTTCCTGGGGATCATGCTGATCGACGAACGGGAGACGCAGCTCCACGCCGGACTGTGCCTGAACGGAGAGTGGAGATGGCTGCGATGAGGCCGGCGCTTCTCGCGCTCACGCTCGCGTTGGTCTCCTCTTCGTCGCGGGCGGCGGCGGACCCGGAGATCGCCGAGGCGCAACGGGCGCAGATGGAGAAGCTCCGCGCGGAGGTGGCGGGGCAGATCCAGCTGCAGGCGTACGATCTGCTCGACGAGCTCGTCTACGGCTGGACGCGGCAGCCGGTCTTCGAGCTGGAGACGCCGGTGGTGCTCGCCGACGTCACCGTGCCGGTGGGCTTCGGCAGTGGACTGGCGGCCCTGATCGAGAACCACTTCGCCGGCCTGGTGGTGAAGAACCCGCGCACCCGGCTGACCCTGGCGCACTGCCCGCAGTGCACCGCGGTGGTGGTGCACTCGGGCGCGAAGGGGACGATCGTCGCGCGCGGCGTGGACCAGCCGGAAGCGCTGGCCGCCGCGGGCGCGCTCTCCGGTGCGCGCCATGCGATCTTCCTCGACTTCGAGGTGGAAGGCAGCGCGCTGGTGCTGCGCGCCCGCATCACCTCGCTGGAGCCGGCGCTTCCGATCATCCACGCGCGGACCCTCTCGACCTCCACGTCGTCTCCGGCGCTGCTGCGCGCGGGGGACCAGCTCAAGAGCGCAGCCGAGGCACGGAAGGAGTACCTCGACGCCCTCCAGGGACGCGGCGTGTTCACCGTGCCGATGCGCATCGCGGTGCGGAGCTACGGCCCGCCATCCGGTGGGAGCCGGATCGCGGCGATGCCCTTCATCTGGCTCCAGGTCGGGACCGAGGTGGCGCTCACCCAGGCGCGGGCCTGGAGCGGCACCTTCTCGGCGGGCGTCACCTGGCTGCCCCAGCTTCACACGGGCTTCATGGCGCAGGCGCGCATCTCCCGCCTGCTTACCGGCTCGGTCGCATCGCTCACCCGGCCGGATCTCTACGTCTTCGTGGGCGGCTCCGTGATCTCCATCCACGGGCAGGGCGCGCGGGTGTTCCAGAACGAGGTGCTGAACCTGGAGGACGTCCTCTCCAGCATCCCGGATCTGCTCGTCGAGCCCCACGCCACCTTCGCCGCGTTTCCGATCGGGCTCGAGCTGCGCGTCGGGAACCGCATCGGGGCTTCGGTGTTCCTCGAGTCCGCGCCGGCGCTCGACAATGCGCCCGCGGTCGGTACCCACCTGGACCTTGGCCTCCTGAGGTTCCACACGGTGGGCGCGGAGGTGACGTTTTGCTTCTGAAGCGCCTCGCACTCCTCGCCGCGTTGCTGCCGGCCGTGGCCCTCGCCCAGCGTGACACCTCCCGCGAGGCGCTCGCCCGGGTGGAGGAGACCCTCGCCCTGCGCCTGGAGCAAGGCGGGATTTCGTTGAAGGACGTGGCTCCCGCCATCGTGGTGAGCGCCTCGCCGGCTTTCGAGGAGTCGAAGGCCTGGTACCCCACCGCTGCGTTGCAGACCCTGGTTCGCGTGTTCGGCTCCGCCACGCTCCGTTCCTGCGAGGCGTGCATGGCGCCGCGCCTGTACGTGGAGGAGGGCCGGCTCGAGCAGTTCACGACCGCGCTGGGATCAGCGGAGATCATCCGGCTGGACGAGAACGCCCGTGGAAAGGCCCCGCCGGCCCGGGTGGCGATCTGGCTCGACGAGACGCCGGAGGGCGTGTCGTTGCGGATCATCGATCTGCACAACAGCCGCATCGTGTTCGTGCAGAACTTCGATCCGCGGCTCACCGAGATGGTCCGCACCCAGCGCAACTTCACCCTCACCCAGGAGCTGGAGCGGCGTGCGCGGGGAGACAGCCTCACCCACACGTTCCTCGACGTGACCGTCTACCCCGGCCAGCACGTCTCCCTGGATTGGGTGGAGCAGTGGGGCGACACCAACGCGAACCTCGCCGGCTTGTCCCTCTCCGCCTACGATCCGCTGATTGGCGTGGGCGGCGCCTACTACCGCGTCATCCCCAACGCGTTCAACCTCATGGTCGGCGGCAAGATCCTGATGAGCGTGCCCAACGCCGTCGTCACCGGCATCAGCGGCCAGCCGGCCGATTTCCTCGACCCGCTGCTGACCGCCGTCTTCGTGGCGCGCGTGCCGATCGCCAGCTCGAACTACGGTGTCACCCTCACCGCGTCCACCAACGGGAGAATCGGCATCGGGATCTCCCTCATGAACATCACCGCGCTGCCGTTCCTGCCATGAACCGAATCCTGCTCATCCTGCTGCCGCTCCTGGCCTCCGCTTGCGCGACGCGGAACTACACCTACTACCTCGTCGAGCCGGCGCCGAAGAAGCCCGAGGCGCTCAAGGAGGAAGGGACGCTGGTGCGGCCCTTCGGCTTCGGCTCGACCACCGTGATGAAGATCCGCTGGAACGACGGCAACCTGATGACCGAGGTCGACGTGCCCATGCTGGCCTCGGGCCAGCGCATCGTCATCGAGCACGGCGCGGGCAACGGCGACGTGAAGACCCTTCCCGCCAGCCGGCTGGTGCCACCGCCGCCCGCCGCGGCGGACAAGGCGCTCATCGAGGCCTACCGGGCGCGCGGCCTGCGCATCGACGAAGAGGCGCCGGAGGTGAGCATCACCCGCGCGCGCACCTTGATGGAGCAGGCCACCCGCGGGGGCAACTACCACCTGGCCCTCGAGTGGTGTGAGACCGTGTTGGCACGCTACAAGTCGCACCCCGAGTTCCTTCGGGCCAAGGGCTCGCTGCTCCTGATGATGGGGGAGCGCGAGAAGGCCATCGAAATCTACGAGCAGGTCGAAGCCATCGAGAGTGAGCCGGGCGTCCGCAAGAAGCTCGAAGAGCTCCAGCGCCAGCAGTAACAGGAGAAGCACCTCGTGCAGATCATCGGTTTCGTGTTGTTGGGCTTCATCATCTGGTACGGGTTCAAGGATCGCAGCGACGCGGTGATCTCCGCGTTCGACGCCCACGCGATGGTGATGGTGCTGGTCGGCTCGTGCTCGGCGGTGCTGGTGAGCTCCAGCCACACCACCGCGTGGCGTACCATCCTGTGCCTGCGCGAGCTGATCCCCGGCCTGGCGCTGTTCGGCCGGACCACCCGGGCGATGGAGGCCGAGCGCGATCAGCTGTCCGCACTGTGGCGCGACGGCAAGCGCAGCCAGGCGGTCGATCTGGCCGGGAACAGCCGCTTCCCCGCGGTGAAGCAGATGCTGGAGTTGATCCTGAACCGGGCGAACGAGGCCTCCAGCAACAAGACCTTCACCGAGCTGCGGCACGAGGAGATCAGCCGGTGGCAGCCGGCGATCCACAACTGGGAGATGCTCGCCAAGCTGGGGCCGGCGTTCGGCATGGTCGGCACCATCACCGGCATGATCCAGCTCTTCCGCAACATGAGCTCGGAGAACCTCAACATCGGCGCGTCGATGTCGCTGGCGCTGCTCGCGACCCTGTATGGCGTGGCGTTCGGCGCCGGCGTCGCCGGGCCGATCGGGCACTTCCTCAACGGGCAACTCGACGACCGCCTGGGGTTCCTCGAGCGGTGCGAGAAGACCGTCAACGAGATCGTCTCTCGCGGCGAACGGTGAGGGTGAGCCATGCAAAGACGGAAAGCGGGGCATGAGGAGAGCTGGCTACTCAGCTATGCCGACCTGATCACCAACCTGCTGCTGTTCTTCGTGGTGCTGCTGACCGCGGCGAACTTCAACAAGATGAAGATGCAGCAGATCGCCCAGAGCATCTCCGGCCAGCAGAGCCCGGCGAGCCTGGAGTCGATCCGCAAGGAGCTCGAGGCGCAGATCGCCGCCAAGAACCTGCAGGAGCTCGTGACCACCACGGTGACCGAAGCGGGGCTGGAGGTGTCCCTCAACTCCGGGCTCGTGTTCGACTCGGGGAAGGCGAAGATCCGGCCGGAATTCGAGGAGACCGTGGCGTCGATGCTGAAGGAGCTCGCGCCGTACTCGTCGAAGTACAACTTCGCGGTCGAGGGGCACACCGACTCGACACCGATCATGAGCGGTGGACTGTTCGCGAGCAACTGGGAGCTCTCCAGCGCGCGCGCCATCGTCGTGCGGCAGCGGCTGGAGGAGGTTGGGATCGACCGCTCGCGCATCCGCGTCGAGGGTTATGCCGAGACGAAGCCGCTCCCTGAGCAACTGCTGAAGGGCCTGCGCGAAGACGAGCGCCTGGCCCGGCACCGCCGTGTCGTCGTGAGGATCTACTGATGAGAAGCTTCGCCGTCCTCGTCGCCTGTCTCGCGTTGAGCGCTGGGGCGGCAGCCCAGACCCAGCCTCCGGTCGGCGCCAGCCTCCCTGCCGGGCCGACGCCGGTGCCGCAGAGCCATGTCCCCGTGCCCGTCCTCCTGGAGCTGCGCACGCTCGAGAGTCAGTTCGATCTCGCGTTGGCACAGGACTGCGCCCCCGAGCGCTGCTTCTCCAAGGGCTGTGTCTACCGCGACCACGTCACCGTCGACATGCCGCGCACCAGCTCGCTGCCCGGGCTCGGCCAGACCGAAGGTCCCGGCAGCGTGCAGCCGCAGGAGTACCTGACGCAGGCGCAGTGCGAGTTCACCCACGAGAAATCGGTCCCCACCAACGACGTGCAGGCCCTGGTCCGGCGCCTCGAGCAGCGGCTGTCGAAGGGTTGGCTCAAGGTAAAGGTTGGCCGGCAGATCCTCGAGCCGATCTCTCCGCGACTGCGCGAGTCTCCGCCTCCGCCCGAGCCCCCGAAGCCGCAGGAGCCGCCGGCGCCGGTGGTCGAGGAGAAGCCGGTGGAGCCGCCAGCGCCGGCGACGTGGGAAGCCGACGTCGCGCTGCGGGAGCTCTGGGTCAGCCTGCTTCCGCACTTCTCATGGATGATCGCGGTGTTCCTGCTGACGATGGCGGCGCTGACCGTCATCTGGGCCCTGCGCCGCCTTGGGCGCGAGACGCTCGAGGAGAAGGTGCTGGCGGCGCAGCTCGCGGCGGGTTCGCTCGACAAGGCGGCGGAGGCCGAGACGCCCCCAGGCGCCGGGGAGCCGTCTCCAGAGGGGGCGGACCCGGCGCTTTCCGAAGGGAAGGCGGAGACCGCGTTCGTCACGGCCCAGCAGCAACTGTGGAACGACCGGATCGCCCAGGCCGAGCTGGCCAAGGACGAGAGCATGGTGGTGGGGCTGCTGCGCGACTGGCTGAAGGCCGGCGAGTTCGAGCTGCTGGCCAAGGCCATCTTCGTCTTCGGCGATCGGCTGTCCCTGGCTTTCACCTCGGACGGTGAGCTCGCCATCCGCAAGGTGGAGTTCGCCGAGTACTTGAAAACGGTGGACGAGAAGGCGCTGCGCTCGGACGCGGAGTTCTTCCGCTTGCTGAACCAGCACGCCATCTCCTCCACGCTGATGGCCCAGGCGGATGCCGAGGTGTACCGCAGCCTCCGCGAGGAGTTCGGCTCCAACGGCGTGGCGAACCTGATCGAGAGCCTGCCGCCACATCATGGGGCGCTGCTGTTCGGGCACGTGCCCACCGACTGCCAGCAGGACGTGGTGCGGATCATGTCGCCCGAGCTGCGGGTGCGGATCGCCAACGAGCTGCTCGCGTCCAACCGCATCTCGAAGGAGGAGACGATCCACCTGTTCGAGGTGCTCGACGCCGCGCGCGCGGGGAAGCCGCTTCCGCCGGCGCCTCCGGCCCAGGGCATCCTGGACCGGGGCCGCCAGTTCGCCGCCGCCGGCGCGCTCTCGGTGCTGTTGCCGCTGATCGAATCCTCCGAGCGCGGTGCGCTGTTCACGCGGGCGCTGGAGCGCTCCGGCGGGACGCTGCCGCTCTGGCACCAGGACATCCTCTACGGCGACATGCTGCTCAAGCTGCCCGACGAGCTCCAGAAGGACTTGTTGCTCGACGTCGACGTCCGGGGACTCGCCGGCTGGTCTTCGGTGCAGCAGCCCGCGTGGCGGGAGAGCTTCATCGCGCGGCTCGCGCCGGCGATGCAGAACGCCATCCGCGCCAACATGTCGTTCGTCTCGCACGAGGAGCAGCGCACGGCCGCGCGGCGCGGCCAGAACGAGTTGAGCGCGGCCGTGAAGAAGCAAGTCGCGCGAGGGAAGGTCTCCTTCGCGGAGATCATCGCCTAGGCGGGGTGGACGGGATGGACCGCGCGCGCCTGCTGCTCATCGGGGTCACTGCCATCGCGGTCGCCGCCTGCGAGAAGGTGCCGATCGTCGACATCCACGCGGGCTTCTCGCTCGCGGACGTAGCCTGGTTCGAGGAGGAGGACACGCTCTTCGTCTTCTACCAGGCCAACGCCGAGCAGGGGCTGGGGCCCGAGAGCCAGCTCGAGCTCACGTTCCGCACCGATCACTTCGAACTGCCCTGGACGCCACTGTCACAGCTCCGCACGGTTCACACCCACGTTCCGGTCGACTGCGGTCCCAAAAGCGTGTGCGGCAGCACCAGCCTGGCGGTGGGCGAGCCGCCGCGCGACGTGAGATTGCGGCTGCGCTACCACCGTGACGGCGAGATGACGCTGAACGCGCGCGTGGCCCTCAACATCATTGGCAGGGGACCGGCGCACACGAATCGGAGCCTGCTGGTGTACGGCGTGTTCGACGAAACCAACACGCACGTGCAATGGCGCGCCCGGCACCAGTTCCCGACGCTGCGAAACCAGGACGTGCAGAAGTACGGGCTGCGGCGCCACTTCTCCATCGCCGACCGGCGGCACGGCGCCATCGCCGCGGATTTCGGCGAGAACCCGTACGGCTACGGTTCGGTTCCGGGCTGTCCGGGAGCGCTGCCGCCGCTGGACTTCGGAGCGGTGGAGACCACCGAGCGGGCCGTGTTCGACGTGGGCACGCTTCCGTTGTCGGCGTCCGAGTCCCCGGCCGTCTGTGCGCGCTCGACCGTCACCGATGCACAGGGGGGCACCTTCGACGCGGTGGCGCTGGCGCGGAAGAACCCGCGGGTCCGCCCGGCCTTCCCGGTCCTGCGCAGCCCGATCACCGAGAACACCCCGGTCAAGTTCATGTTGCGCCCGTGCCGGCGGACGATCTCCTCGCCGCATCACGAGATGCAGGAGCAGCGCCTCTTCCTCGAGGACGCTCCGGAGATCTGCATCGACGACTGGAGGGCTCCCGGGTTCGCCGACAAGCTCGCCGCCCAGTTCCGCACGCGGATCGATCTGGTGAGGATGCAAGAGCGGGACATGGTCCTCGTGCTGGGTTTCCATCACGACGACACGACGGGCCGGCTGGGCGCCGTGCTCGAGGAGGCGCTCCAGAAAGTGCTGCCCTTCGAGCGGGACAAGAGTTCGCCGCGAGTCACCGGTGCCTTCGTCTACGACAGCGTGGTGCACGTCGTCGGGCTCCCGGAGCTTCGGCGGCTGGTGTTGTGGTGCCCACCCAACCACTTGGTCGACGACCTCGACGAGGTCCCCGCGGAGGCGTCGAGCCGTTGCCCCGCGGTGTCGCAGATCCCCGACATCCAGCTCGGGCCGTTCCGCTTCAATCAGATCCCGATCCTGACGACCCGTGCGCAGTACCTCCGGTTCATCGAGAAGTACTCAGTGGCCCAGGCGGGGAGGATGATCTCGATGTCGTTCCGGGCTCCCGAGCACACGCCGCTCTCCGACACCATCCCGGCCGGAGAGTTCGGGACCACGACCTTCTACAACAACGAGATCCTCACGGCGGAGCCGGGCGATGCGTTCTCCTATTGCCCGGACGCGGACACGAGGAAGATTGTGTTCCGCACCTCGATCACGCCGGGGCCGGTAGGGCTCGAGCTGCTTCCCGAGCTGCACCAGTTGGCCCCGCAGTCCGCGTATGCGCTCGGGCTGTTCTGGGACTTCCCGTTCCTGTTGAAGGCGCAATACGAGAGCTATCTCGCCGGAGCCGCGACGGCCTACTCGTTCACCGTGCCGTTCGGAATCGCCAGCTCCAACGAGGAGACCTGGGCAAGCGCGATGTGGACGACGGGCGAGTTCCCCGTGGGCGACATCCTGGCGCAATGCACGCGCTTCTGCGATCACCCGACGTTCGACAAGAGCGTCACCTACAACGTCCAGACGCTGTTCCGGGACGGCTACCGCATGCAGTGCTACCGCCCGATGTTCCCGCGGCCGGGTGACGGAGGCTTCCCGCATGATCCGTAGCCTCCTCGTCCTCTTCGTTCTCCTGTCATTGCCGCGCGCCGTACTGGCCGCGGAAGCGCAGGCCCCGGAACCGGAACCGTCCCCTGCCGACGCCGAGAAGGCCGACGACACGCTGGAGGGCTTCCGCACGCCGATCGACGCGCTCAACGAGCGGATGATCGGCGCGGCCTCGAAGTCGGTGCGTTTCGACTGGCGGAAGTCCACCCTCGGGTTTGGGCTGATCGGCAGCGAGCTGCTCGAGCGGAACAACTTCGGCAGCACCCGCTTTGGAATCATGGCGCGCAGGCCGTTCGGGAGCTTCGTCGGGGAGGTGGCCATTACCCGCGCGTCCACGTGGGGAACCGACAGCACCGAGAAGCTGGCGCTCACGCCGTACCGCCAACACGGCCGCCCCAGCCGCTTCGAGCTCGACGTCAACGTCGGGTACCCGTTGGCGGAGGGCGTGGTGACCGCGCTGCCTGGCTTCTTCCCCGCGACCCAGCTGGTGTTCTCGGCCAATGCCGGCTTCCGCTACCTCGTCTACCCGGGGTCGATGGGCGGCATGAAGTTCCAGGATGTCGCCACCTCGCTCCTCGCGCCGCGCCTCACCGGCCACGAGCTGGGGCAGCTCGAGTCCTCGCGGCCGGGCGGCATGCAGATCGACCCTGCCCGGTATGGCCTCCTCGCGGGGCTCTCCGTGGACCTGTACTTCGGGTCCGGAGGTTTCCTGTCGCCGCGGGCGATGATGGCGGTGCCGCTGTTGGGTGCCGTCACCGGAACAGGCCTGGGGTTCTGGTGGGAACTCTCGCTCGCTTTGGGCTGGACACTCTGATGCGCTGGGCCGTCGCCATCGTCGCTGGCATGTTGTCGAGCGCCGCGGCCGCGGAGGCGACGGAGTCCAGGCAGACCGTGGTCTTCTACAACGCGCGCCTCGCGCTCCGGGACAATCGTCCGGAGGACGTGCTCAAGCTGTGGCTGCTTCGCAACAGCCTTCTCCAGCAGGGCGAGCGCCCGCGAGAGGATCCTGAATTCCGCTCCGTGGTGTGGGCCGCGCTCGGACGCCTCGGGCTGTGCCAGGACGGGTTCGATGATGACGAGCGAGAGGGCGCGGGCCTTTGGCCGCTGGGGCTGCACAACTCGATCGTCCACGGGCTCAGCAGCGGCCCGCCGCCGTCGATGCCCGCGCCGTGGGACGTCTTCGAGGTCGGGCGCCAGCAGCGGTTCATCTCGCTGCAGGACGTGCTCTCGGCGGAGGAGCTGCGTTCCGTGACCTTCTTCCGGACCGGCTGCCTGCTGCCGGCCACCACGGCGATGCGGTTCGGACGGTCCCCGTTCCTCGACCTCGAGGAGCGACTGAGCGGGGGCTGGCTGCTGCGCGCTCTGCTGATGAAGTCGCGCGCCACGCTGGTGCGGGAGAAGGTCCGAAACCTGTCGGTGGTGGACGCGCGCATCTTTGATCTCGACCTGGTGCTCGCGGACCTGCAGGCGCGTGAGGCGCGTCGCAACGCTCGGAGTCTCGCGCAGCAGGCCCGGGGGGCCGGGGTCTCCGTGGCCGGCGCGGCGGATCTCCGGAGCAAGCTGGAGACCTTCCCCGAGAACTCGCCGCAGGCGGCGTTCCTTCGACGAAGCCTGACCTGGACCCCGCGGGAGTGGCTGGCGCTGAACCGGGAGCGGCGGCTGTTCCTGTTCGCCCGGGCGCAACCGCTGTCGAAGGATCCGGACGCGCTCCAGAAGCTCATGCTCGGGATCATCGACGAGCTGCTCCTCCGCAAGGACGGGAAGGAGCTCGAGGCCTGGATCGGTTTCGTGGGTGCGAGCGAGTCGACGGAGCTGCGCGGCGCGCTGACCTCGGGCGAACGAGGCAAGCGCCTCCTCGAACTCGATGAGAGCACCGGGTTCCGCGAGCGCTCAGTCGTCGCGCTGCACCGGGGCGTGGGCTTCCTGGAGGCGGGAGAACTGCAGGAGTCCCTGCGCTCCTTCGCGTACGCCATGCAGCAGTCCGAGACCTCGCGCGAGGCGGCCGTCACCCTGGGGCTCGCACGGCGGTGGTTGTCGTACGTGCTCTCCCGCTACGAGACCAACGACGAGGTCGTCGCCACGCTGAAGGCGCTGGTTCCGCGGCAGGAGTACAACCAGGTCATCGAGGAGCTGGTCTGGCGCGCGGCGCTGCGCGCCGACGATCGCTCCTTCGAGCGGATCACCCGGACTGCCCGGCGCGGTGGCTCCTTCGACTCGACGATCGAGCGGCTCCGACCGCTGTCGCAGGGCAAGCCGGGAGAGCTGACGACGCGGCTGCGCGACGCCCTCGCCGAGGAGCCCTCGTCGGTGCTGAGGTTCGTGCGACAGCTCATCGAGAACATCGAAGCGGAAGATGCGGACGTCCGCCGGGCCAACGTTCCGACGCTCAAGGGTGTGCTCGAGGTGCTCCGGCCCCTGAGCGGCGAATCCAGAACGTCGAAGTCGCAGAGCCGGACGGCCGACGAGCTCATGGATCGGACCCAGTCGATCCTCGACGGCCTGAGCCACCTGGACGACTCGGTGAGCGGGAACGCGCGGGCGCTGTCACCCACGCGTTCGACCTTTGCCGGGAGCATCCGCCTCGCGCCGGCCGATCCGCTGCCATGGCCCTTCAGGCCGCCCGAGCCCGAGGCGCCGTCCGTCTTCACTCCGATCGTGCTCGAGCCGGTGGAGTGGAGGGACGCGAAGGGCGCACTCGTTTTCGGGTGGAGGCTCACCGAATGACCCCCCGGGAGCTTCGGCGCGAGATGAGCCGGCGCAAGAAGGTGCTGCGCCGCTCGGTGGCGCTCATGAGGCGGGCGGCAAGTGAGCGGATGGAGCAGGTCCCATTCGTCCAACGCGAGAAGAGGCGGAGACGTCTTCGTCGAGCGGTGACGATCGCCGGGCTGCTGCTCCTGGCGATGTTGATGCGCTGTGGGTGCGAGCCGTCGCCGCCTGCGCCGCCACCAGAGCCGGTGGTGAAGCCGGCGCCGGAGGTGAAGCCGGAGAAGCCCGCGCCGCCCGCGAGCAAGCCGAAGGCCTCCAGCGATCGGATGCGACGGCAGCCGCGGGGGAGCTACCAGAACGAGGCGCAGACCTCGCCAGGCTGGTTGGACGGCTTCCGCCTTCAGGTCGCGGCGCGCAGCCCGCGCCTGGCCTGGTGCTTCAGTGGGACCGATCGACCCGGGGCCCTGCGCTGGACGGCCGCGGTGAACGCCGCGAGCGGCTCCGTCTCCGACCATGCGCTCGAGCTCGTGGGAACGGGTGGCGAGCTGAGCGAAAAGCAACGCGACTGCGTCCTGGGCGTCCTCTCCAACCCGGGCTACCGGCTGAAGCCCGAGCAGAAGCAGGACCTGCCCAACCGGGTCAGCATCGTCATCGAGTTCTGACGGGAAGCCTCCGGTGGTGGGCTCGATTTCCGCCGCCTCCACTTTTTTACTACGTCTTTACGGATGGTTGGCGGCTTCCTCGGCTCAGGCGGAGTCCTCCGCGCGCTCCGGGTCCGGATTTTCGCCCGCTCCATTCAAGAGGGCGACGATTATGGCTTCCGCCAGGAGAATCGCCTTGTAGGTAAGTTTGCGGAATTCGTCGTGCCCAATGACGGGGTGTTCCCGCCCGGGAAGTCGGCTGATGGCGCCGTGAGCGAGCTTATTGCGCGCTTCAAGAATGTCGTCAATCAAGGCTCGATCGATAGGGAGCACTGGGCAGAGCCTGGTAGTACATGCAGCCTTGGCGGAAAAGGGAGTAGGTGCGCTTCTTGGAGGTGTTGGCTTTGAGGTAGCGCTCCATGCCGAGGCTCTCGCCAGCAGCCCCCAGCAGCGTCAGGAGGGCACACGCCAGGGCGCTGAGCAGCAGCAGCCTGTCGGTTGCCGCGATGCGGAAGGAAGACAGGCCCATGCCGAAGCGCAAGTCCTTCACGTCCCTGAATCTCTCCTCAATGGTGAATCTGCCTGCATAGAGCGCCACCACCTCGGCACCGAAGGACTCCCCCAGGCTGGTCGCCAGACACCACGGCTCCTTCATGCCTTTCTTCTTCACGCATACCACCGCGGCGACTTCCACCTCATCGGCCGTGACGCGTGCCCCTTTGAGCTTGCGCAGGTGACCCGATTTCGGCACCCACTGGGCGGCCATCCGGCGCTCCCCCTGGGCGCTGGTGACGATGATTCGCTGGCGAAAGCGCACCACGTACAAAAAGCCCAACTGGGTGAGCAGCGCGTAGAGCTTCTGGTCCGCGAAGCCCCGGTCGGCCAGTAGTGTCACCTTCACCTCGGGCGCAATCACCTCACGCAGCTGCAGCAGGACGCTGTCCTCCGCATCGTTGCGCATCCCCTTGAGCGCGGACTTGTGCACGGTCAGCCACACCAGAGGAGTAGCGCGGCCGTGACGGGTGCGCAGCGAGGCCACCAGCGTCGTGTGGTCGTCGTCATCGAAGGTAACCTCGAAGACATGACCTCCTGCACCAGCCGACCGATCAGCCTCCTTTTCCCCTGCTTGCTAAATGAGGGGATGCCTCAGGGGCCGCTGACCAAGTCCGAAGGCGCAACCTTGAGCATGACCACTGCGAGCCGTGCCGAGCCTCAAGGGGTGGTGCGCCCGCCAATCTCCGGGAAGCGCTCGTAGGCCCGCTTGAGCGCGTCCAGGTGGGCGGGGTTGTCCAGGTCGAGCGGCGCATCGGTGAGCCGGACAACCCACCCGCCCGTCCCGGTACGCCGTGAGCGCGAAAGCAGCTCCGCGTCGCGGGCCGCGTCCGGGAACCCTATGGCCCGTGCGGTAGCAGCCGACCAGTAGTTCACCCACCCGAGGCGATGCGGAATCTCAAGCGAGCGCATGGCACTAGGGGACTTGATCACCGGTAGCCCTCGGGGCGGAGGATCCAGGTCGTCTGGCCGATTTTTCGTCTGGCGTGCGATGTCCACCCCTGCGCTGAAGGGCGTTGCGTGCCCCCAGAACGCGCGAGCACCCTCCGATATGGCTTCCAGCACCTCCGCTGCCGCCGCGATGCCGTCTCCGGTCAGAGGCAACACCGCATGAATATCAAGCTGTGCCTGGCCACCCGGCGAGCTGCCCGCCGGTAATTCCAATCCAGTCACCGTGACCCGGAAGTCATCATCCCTGTTGCGGAGAAGCGGAAATCCACGCCCGTTTGGTCTCCCTCGGGCGAGAAATGCCTCGCGCTGCGGCACTGGGATGCGTTTCCCCTCGCTAGAAATCGTCCACTCCAGGCGCAAGCCAGGGAGCGCGCGCTCCATTCCATGAACAACGGCCAAAGGGCGGCCATCGTTGCCCACGAGTGCAGGTGCATAGACGATCAGGGCAATTTCATTTTCTTGTGTGGCTGGCATCTCAGCACCACTCCATGACTTCGATAAGGCCCTTGAGTTCTGGGTCCGCGAGTTCCAGCGCGACTTTGTGCGCGGGGCTCCGCACGCCGACCCGGAAGTCAAATCCACACGCCAGCGCGAGGGCGCGCTCATGCCGCAACTCTTCCACCTGGTTCTCGACCACAATTTCTCGAAGGTCGGGCGGGAACGTGTCGAAGTTGTCGGTCTTGACCTCCCACAGCGTGCGCGTGGCCAGTTGCAGCGCGTCGAAGTTCTTCCCATTCACGAACACATCCCTGCCGGGGAAACTGTTGTTCGGAATTCTGTCGGCGCACTTGTCGTGCAGTTTATTTCCACCAAGGTGACGCTTCGCTGGGACGGGCTCGCACCTACGGCGGTCTCGCTCCGAGGTGTCGGGTGGCCCCACGGAAGGGAAATCCGGTCCTTTGGGCTCCGGCTTGGGCCTTTCTTTCGGCGAGGGGTTCTGCGGGGCGGGCGCTGTTTCAGGTACGGGCCGTGTTTCAGGCGCGGGCCTTGCCTCGGGGCGACCCATATCCAAAGCATACGCATCCAGGGCCTCCTTGATGACGAAGCCCACCACCACCACGCCCACGATGATGACCGTTCCCACTACGATCTCCGGCGCCGCCAGGACACAGAGTCCGACGCCCACGGCAGCGGCACCCGCGGAGGCCACCGCGCATCGTCCTGTGAGGTCGTGAAAGTCGATCCGCTCATGGTCGAGGGTATGAAAGCACCGCTCCGCCAGCATGGGCCAGGGCTCAGAAGCTTCGCGGACGGCGCAACGCCCCCCGTCCGTCCACGGCAGCGTCGCCGCTCGCTGGAGGTTGGCGAGCCTCGGGTCCCGAGCCGCTGGCTGTGTTGGGCTGGGCGGTGTCGTCGTACAGGCTGAGAGAAAGAGCAGAAGTGCGATACACGCGCGGAGACGCATGGCCGGGTCCTCCAAGCGATTCAGGACCCCAAGGATCCTGGCGGGGCGGTTCGGAGTATGACAGAGCGCACCGCCAGCCAAGAGGGAGCACGCGAGGGGAGCGGCACACGGTCGCCGCAGCTCGGGCTTGTGGAGGGCTCCCAGGGTGGTCGCGGTGCCAGCCGGCGCGCTCTCGCGGACTGTGACGGGACTGGCGACCGCTTGGCCGTAGCTGGAGCGATGCCGGGCATCCCCAGGCCGTTCTCGCTTCGACTGACGCCCCTGTCATCGCTCCGGTTGAGCCCGCGCAGCCGTTCATTTCGAACAGTGACGAGGTAAGGGCGCGATTCCGCGAGTTGGTGAGGAACCTGGAAGAACCGCGCCCCGCGTGAGAGGGTCCAGTCCCCCGAGCAGTGAGAGGTGACGGTGTTACGAGCAGGAGCCGAGCGGATGGACCTCAGCGCGGCGCTCGCGCGACTGGACACCGAGGGCTACGCGCCGCTCGGACGCGTGCTCGGGGACGACGGGCTCACCGCGTTGCGCGAGCGCGCGGAGGATCTGATGCTCGGGCGCGTCGCCGACCCCGGGCTCTTCTTCCAGATGGACGCCCAGACGGGACACTACGAGGACGCGGGACTCGGCTGGCGGGGTCCCTCGCTCGCCTACCGGAAGATCGAGCGGCTGGAGAAGGACGAGCGCTTCCTCGCGTGGCTCTCCAACCCGCTGTTCGAGCGGGTGGCGCGAGCGCGCATCCCGGGCGGCATCGTCCTCTACCGCGCCATCCTGTTCAACAAGGGGGAGCCGGGGGGCGGCGCCATCCGCTGGCACCAGGATGGTGGAACGCTCTGGGGACTGAGCCAGGAGCCAGAGCTGCAGATATGGACCGCGCTGGACGACGCCCCGGTGGACGGTGGCTGCCTCGAGGTGGTTCCAGGAAGTCATCGTCAGGGCCTCGCGCGGCCCATGGGCGGGGTCATTCCGGAGGACCAGTTGCTGGCGCACAAAGCCGAGGAGCGTGCCGTCTCCCTGCCAGTCCAGGCGGGCGAGGCGGTGTTGCTCCACAACCAGCTCTGGCACCGCTCGGGCCCGAGCCGCGAGGGGCACCGGCGGCGCGGCTTCTCCCTCTGTTACATGAGCGATGCCACGCGCTGTCTGCGCAAGAAGCGCGCTCCACGGGAGTTCTTCCGCGTTTTCGAGGGGCGCGGAAAGGCAACAGAGTCCGGCCCTTCCATCAGGCGCTGATCCGCCAGGTGCGCTACGCTGGCCCCCTCCTTCACACATCAGGACACCATGCCGACCGACGACAAGAAGAGCACGGAGAAGAAGGCAGCGAGCACTCCGGCGAAGCCCGCGGCCTCCAAGGCGAAGCCCGCGGCCGCCGCCAAGAAGGTCCACAAGGCGGGCAAGCCATCCAACCCCTTCCTCGCGGAAAATCCGCCGCCGAAGATGCGCGGCAACCGCAAGTAGCACGCCCCGCCGCCCTCCGGCGGCACCGAGGCCCCGGGCCCCGTCGTCCCTCGCGGATGGCGGGGCCCTTCGCGTTGGTGGGCGCCCAACCCCCGCCTGCTCCAACTCCGATTGAGGGAGCTTGCCGCCCCGCGCCCGACGGAATGCACGGAGACCCCTTCGTCCTCTCGTCGTGAGAAGCTCGTGAGGTCGCGCGGCGGTCCGGTTCGTGGAAGGCGCGCATCAGAGGGCTCGGCTGGACATGTCGTTGAGAATTCCTCAGTACAAGGTCATCGAGGTACTCCACCAGGGGGAGAAGCACACGCTGTATCGGGCCTTGCGACAGGCCGACGGACTTCCAGTGATCATCAAGGTCCCCGTGACGGCGCGCCTGGACTCGCGAGAGGTGGCGCGGTTGGAGCGCGAGCTGAGGCTGACCCGGAGGTGCCAGGGCTCGCCTCATGTCGTGGATGCCATCGAGCTCGTGCAATTGCCGGGTATCGCCGCACTGGTCCTGGAGGACTTCCAGGGTCGCGCGCTCGATCGGATGAGCTCCGGCCCGCTCGAAATCCGCGCGTTCCTGAGGCTCGCGATTTCGATGGCGTCCGCCCTCGCCGATGTCCACCGCCACGAGATCGTTCACCTCGATGTCAAGCCGGCGAACATCATCGTGAACGACACGACGGGAGAGGTGAAGATCACCGACTTCGGGATCGCGTCGACCCTCCCGCTCGATCATCCGACCTTCCGCCCGGCGAGCACCGTGGAGGGCACGTTCGCGTACCTGTCGCCCGAACAGACAGGCCGGATGAACCGTTCGGTCGATCACCGCTCGGACCTGTACTCGCTCGGCATCACCTTCTACGAGCTGCTGGCGGGGGCGCTCCCGTTCTCGGCGGAGGACGTGCTCGGGTGGTTCCACTGCCACCTGGCGGTGGTTCCCCGGCAGGTGTGTGAGGTGAACGCGAGCGTGCCGGTGGCCCTCTCGCGGATCGTGGCCAGGCTGATGGCGAAGGCCCCCGAGGATCGGTACCAAAGCGCGGAGGGCCTGAAGGCAGACCTGGAACAGTGCGCCGCGCAGTGGGATTCGGGCGCGGACCTCGCGCCATTTCCGCTCGGCGCCGCGGATGCATTGGACTGGTTTCGCATCCCCGAGAAGCTCTACGGCCGGGCGGACGACGTGGCGGCGCTCCTCGACGCGTTCGATCGTGGCGTCAAGGTGGGAAGATGCGCGTTGGCGCTCGTCTCGGGGTACTCGGGCGTCGGCAAGTCGTCGCTGGTGAACGAGGTCTTCAGGCCTCTGGTGCGCGAGCGTGGCTTGTTCGCGTCCGGCAAGTTCGATCAGCTCAATACCGGGGGGCCGTACTCCACCTTGATGTCCGCCCTCCGGCAATGCACCCAGCAGATCCTGGCCGAGGGCGAAGCGGAGACCTCCGTGTGGAAGGAGCGCATCCAGCGCGCGCTCGGTCCGAACGGCCAGCTCGTGGTCGACCTGCTCCCCCAGCTCGAGCTCATCATCGGAAGGCAGGCCCCGGTGGAGGAGTTGGGACCGGCCGAGTCGCTGAATCGACTCCACGAGGTCTTCGCCCATTTCTTCGGAGCACTCAGCCAGGACAATCGCCCGCTCGTCCTCTTCCTCGATGACCTCCAGTGGGTGGATCCGGCAACCCTCGCTCTCCTCCAGCACGTCATCCCCCACCCGGACGCAGGCTGCCTCTTCGTGATGGGCGCCTACCGCGACAATGAGGTGACGCCCTCCCATCCGTTGATGATGGCGCTCGACTCGCTGCGCCGGGCGGAGGTCCCCATCACTGACATCGTGCTCTCGCCGCTCGGGCTCGAGCACATCCAGCACCTGCTCGTGGATACGCTGCACACCGACGAGGCGCGGGTGCTGCCACTCGCGCGCCTGCTCGCCGACAGGACCGGAGGCAACCCGTTCTTCCTCACCCAGTTCCTCGGGACCCTCCACCGGGAGAAGCTCCTCCAGTTCGATGCGGCGACGCGCGGGTGGTGCTGGGAGCTGGCGCGGATCCAGGCCCAGGGCTTCACCGATAACGTGGTCGACCTGATGGTCGCGAAGTTGAGGGAGCTCCCGGCCGCTACCCTCGACGCACTCAAGGTGGCCTCGTGCATCGGCAACACCTTCGATTCCGAGGATGTCTCCGAGCTGGTGCGAGAGTCCCCCGAGGGGCTCGCGGCGAATCTCCTCGACGCCGTCAAGGAGCGGCTGATTCTTCGCTCCGAGCATGCGTACAGGTTCCTGCATGATCGCGTCCAGCAGGCCGCCTATCTCCTCACCCCGGAGGAGCAGCGCATCCGGCTTCACCTGCGGATCGGACGGATGCTGCGCACACGCCGGCCGTCAGCGGTGTTCGAGATCGTCAACCACCTCAACCTCGCGGCGGCGCTGATTGACGGCGGAGACGAAGCGCTCGAGCTGGCGCGGCTCAACCTGGAGGCGGGCGAGAGCGCGATGCGATCGGGTGCCCATGCGGCCGCGTTGGGCTACCTCGCCGCCGGTTGTGAGGGCGTGGGCGAAGGCGGGTGGGAGTCCCATTACGAGCTGACCTACGCGCTCTCCTTCCAGCTGGCTCAGTGCCAGATCATCAGCGGACAGCTCGGGGCCGCGGAGGCGAGGATCTCCACCCTCCTCACGCGCGCCCGGAGCCGGGCGGAGCAGGCCAGCGTGCACCGACTGAAGGTGGACCTCCACGGGACCCGAGGCGAGTTCCTCCAGGCCGTCGAGGCGGCGCTCTCGTGTGCACGGCTGTTCGGGATCGAGCTGTCCCCGCGACCCACTCCCGAGGCGCTGAGGGCCACGGTGCAGGCCATGTGGGATGAGCTGACTCAACGCAAGCTCGAGTCGATCGTGGACCTGCCGCCGATGACGGATCCGGACCAGAGGGCCCTCTTGGCGCTCTTCGCGGCGGTCTTGCCGCCGGCGTACTTCATCAACCCGGATCTGCACGATCTGCTCGCATGCCAGATGGTCGGTGCCAGCCTCCGCCACGGAAACGCGGACGTCTCCGTCATGGGCTACGTCGTCTTCGGGCAGGCCATTGGGCATGTCCTCAAGAAGTGGCGTGAGGCGGTCCGCCTCGGCGCGCTCGCGTTCGACCTGATGGACAGGCGGGGCATCGTCGGGAGCAGGGCGAAGGTGTGCCTCGTCATCGGAGGCTTCATCAACCACCGGGTCCAACACTTCCGGGAGGTGCTCCCGCTGTTCCAGGTCAGCTGGTCCGCCGCACGCGAGGCCGGAGAGTTCACCTTCGCCTCCTATTCCAGCATGAACATGGTGGTGTACCGGTTCATGATGGGTGATCATCTCGAGGATGTCATCGCGGAGGCCGAGACCTCCATGGACTTCACCCGCCGCACGAGAAACGATGCGATATGGGTGCCCATCGCTGATCTCCGCGAGGTGGTGGAGTGTCTACGGCAAAGGACGGAGCCTCCACCGGAGCCGCCGGACATGGGAGCCGGGCTGCGCGCCGTCCCATTCATTGCGTTCATGTTCTACAGGTACCGGCTGCTCTGCGGGCTCATCTACGGAGACGCTCGGGGTGCCGTGGAGATGGCCCTGAAGGGGAGGGATTTCCTCGCCTCCTACACCGGCCAGCCCGGCGTCGCGGAGTACCACTACCACGCGGCCCTCGCGCTGGCCCGGCACTACGACACGGTGACGCCCGCGGAGCAGCGGGAGTACCTCAGTCAGATCGAGGCCCACCTGGCGGAGCTCCAGGAGTGGGCGGAGACGGGCCCCGAGAACCATGGTCATGCGTGTGCGCTCATCTCCGCGGAGTCCGCCCGGCTCCGGGGAAGCACCGAAGAGGCGATGCGGCTGTATGAAGTGGCCATCCGCCAGGCGCGCGAGAATGGCTTCATCCAGAGCGAGGCGCTGGCGTACGAGGTGGCGTCGGAGTTCTATCGGGCCCGTGGAGTCGAGACCGTCGCCCAGACGTACTTGCGCGAGGCCCGGCGCGCCTACCAGCAATGGGGTGCGCACGGCAAGGTGAAGCAGCTCGATAGGAAGCACCCGCACCTGGTCAGGTCCAGCGCGAGCACCACCAGCAGCATGAGCCCGGCCACGGACGAAGCGTTCGACCTGATGACGGTGGTGAAGGCGCAGCATGCGATCTCCAGGGAGATTGTCCTCGAGGGCCTGCTGAAGACGCTGATGCGCATTCTCATCGAGAGCGCGGGGGCGGAGCGGGGTTGCCTCCTCCTGACCCATGACGACACCTTGTCCGTCGAGGCGTGGGCGGAGGTCGCTCGAGGGGAGATCCAGGTCGACGCCGCGCGGGTGCCGCTCGAGGGGTCGGCTCGCCTGCCCCTCTCCATCGTGAACTACGTCAAGCGCTCGCTCGAGAGCCTCATCCTCGCGGACGCGGGCGCCGACGGCAGGTTCGCCCCGGACGAGTACGTGGTCCGGGCGAAACCCCGGTCGATCCTGTGCATGCCGGTGATGGGCCAGGCGAAGCTGGTGGGCATCCTCTACCTGGAGAACAGGCTGGCCGCGGGCGTGTTCACGCCGGGCCGGCTCGCGGTCCTCGAGGTCCTGGCGTCGCAAGCCTCGATCTCGCTGGCGAACGCGAAGTTCTACGCGAGCGTGCAGCAGGCCGAGGAGGCGCTGCGGCGATCACACGACGAGCTCGAGCAGCGCGTCGAAGAAAGGGCGCGCGAGCTCCGGCGCGCGCAGGCTGAGCTGTTGGACACCGCGCGGCGCGCCGGAAAGTCCGAGATCGCCGCGGATGTGTTGCACAATGCCGGGAACATCCTCAACAGCGTGAACACCTCGGCGGGAATCGTGGCCTCCAGGCTGCGGCAGTTCCACGTGTCGAAGCTGGCCAGGACCGCGGCTCTCTTGCAGGAGCACCTGCCGGACCTCGGGGAGTTCCTGGTGAAGAATGCGGTGGGCAGACAACTGCCCGCGTATCTCACGCTGCTGGCAGGGGCGATGCAGAATGACCTGGATTCCACCCTGGGCGAGTTGGACTCGATGGTGGCGAGCGTGGAGTGCCTCAACGAGGTGGTGCGGACGCAGCAGGCCTATGTCGGAGTCTCGGAAGCGCCGGAATTGATCCACCCGGAGGAGTTGCTGGAGAGCTCGCTGGGGATGAACACACCCGCCCTGGAGCCTCTGCGGGTGCGAGTCATCAAGGAGTACGCGGCGCTGCCGGCCTTCCTCCTCCAGCGGAGCAGGGTGGTGCAGATCCTGGCCAACCTCATCAGCAACGCCGCCTGGGCACTGAGTGAGAGCGAGCGGGAAGAGAAGTGGATCCGGCTCACGCTCGAGACGAGGGGAGCGCAGTCGCTGAGGATTTCCGTGGGCGACAATGGGGTGGGGATTGCGCCGGAGCACATGGGGAAGCTCTTCCGCCCTGGCTTCTCCACGAGGAAGGATGGGCACGGCTTCGGGCTCCACAGCAGCGTCCTCACGGCAAAGGCCATGGGCGGTGCGATCCTGGTGGAGAGCGAGGGACCGGGCAGGGGCGCCCTGTTCACCTTGGAATTGCCTCTGGTGAAATCCCGGTCTTGAGGCCCGCGCGGGTCATGGTTGGCGGACGCCATCCAAATGCGCAGCACGGCCAGTGGCGGCGGCGGGAATCGAAGCCGCCGCACGTACCGGCGCCGGAGGACTCGTAAGTCTTACTGACTCCGGGGTCGGTGCTACTCGCGGCCTCACGATAAGCCCTTGAAATGACACGCACTTGTGCCGGAGAACCTGCTGGCACGCGGGATGCTTTACCTCCTGCACGAGAAGTCAGCGGGGCAGGGCGGTTGGGGTGGTCGGGGTTGGGCGGGGCAGGACGGGCGGGTGGTTGGGGTTGGGCGGGGTGGTGGAGGGCGGCGGGTCGGTCGGGGTTGGGCGGGGCTGAGACAGTACAGGGGGCAGGGAAGTCTTCGGGGGCGGTTGGGGGACGGGAAAGTATGTCGGGGAGGGGCTGCCTGGGGGCGGCTCCTCCCCGATTCTTTTTGGGGGCGAGCCGTCACCAGCCTCCGCAGGGAACGGTGATGGCTTCCATGTAATGACCCGAGGGGTCCTGGAAGTAGCCCCTCGCAAAAAACCCCGGCGCGCCTGATGGCGGCCGGGGCCCTTGCTACCTCATCTCGAGAGCGGGTCTCTAGTAGCGGTAGTGGTCGCCCTTGAAGGGACCCTGCTTGGAGACGCCGATGTACTTCGCCTGAGCATCGGTGAGCTCGGACAGCATCGCGCCCAGCTTGGTGAGCTGGAGGCGGGCCACCTTCTCATCCAGGTGCCGCGGCAGGATGTACACGCCCGGCTTGTACTTGCCCGGATTGGTGAAGATCTCCACCTGCGCCAGCACCTGGTTGGCGAAGGAGGAGCTCATCACGTAGCTGGGGTGACCGGTGCCGCAGCCCAGGTTCACCAGACGCCCCTCGGCCAGCAAGATGATGCGCTTGTTGTCCGGGAAGATGATGTGGTCCACCTGCGGCTTGATGTTGTCCCACTTGTACTGCTTGAGGCTCGCCACATCGATCTCGTTGTCGAAGTGGCCGATGTTGCACACGATCGCGTTGTTCTTCATCCGCTTCATGTGATCGTGGGTGATGACCTGGTAGTTGCCCGTGGCGGTCACGAAGATGTCGGCCTTGTCCGCCGCGTACTCCATGGTGACGACCCGGTAACCCTCCATCGCCGCCTGCAGCGCGCAGATGGGATCGATCTCGGTCACCCACACCTGGGCCTGCAGGCCACGCAGCGCCTGCGCCGAGCCCTTGCCCACATCCCCGTAGCCGCACACCACGGCCACCTTGCCGGCGATCATCACGTCGGTGGCGCGCTTGATGGCGTCCACCAGGGACTCGCGGCAGCCGTAGACGTTGTCGAACTTGGACTTGGTCACCGAGTCGTTGACGTTGATGGCGGGGAACGCGAGCTTCCCATCCTTGGCCATCTGGTACAGGCGGTGGACGCCCGTGGTGGTCTCCTCGGTGACGCCCTGGATGTTCTTGAGGATCTTCGAGTACCAGCCGGGCTTGGCCGCGAGCTGCTTCTTGATGGAGGCGAAGAGGATGGTCTCCTCCTCGCTGCCAGGGTTGTTGAGCACCGAGATATCCTTCTCGGCGCGGGTGCCCAGGTGGATGAGCAGCGTGGCGTCGCCACCGTCATCGAGGATCATGTTGGGCGTGCCACCGTCGGCCCAATCGAAGATGCGGTGGGTGTACTCCCAGTACTCCTCGAGCGACTCGCCCTTGTAGGCGAACACGGGGGTGCCGCCAGCGGCGATGGCGGCCGCGGCGTGGTCCTGGGTGGAGAAGATGTTGCAGGAGGCCCAGCGGACCTCGGCCCCGATGGCCTCCAGGGTCTGGATGAGCACCGCGGTCTGGATCGTCATGTGGAGCGAGCCAGCGACGCGAGCGCCCTTGAGGGGCTGGGTCTTGGCGAACTCCTCGCGGATGGCCATGAGACCGGGCATCTCGGTCTCGGCGATCGCGATCTCCTTGCGGCCCCAGTCGGCCAGCTTGATGTCGGCGACGCGGTAGTCGGTGAACTTGGTCAGATCGGTTGCAGCCCGCATGCAGTGCTCCTCGGCAGGGGCTGGATGTGGCAGACGGAACCTGCTCGCCTCCCGGGCATCCAGCCACGAGTCAGCGAGCGCCGTTGCAAGAACCTGAGCCTGGCGGGGAGGACCCCCGTTGCAGCGCTCCTCAGGTGGGGCGGACCCTACATCAAGAGGGCCGTGTGTCGCCACAGAAGTGAACCCCCCGAGGGGCCCGGCGAGGGGGTGGACGCGGGGCCGGGGACCGGTATGGGCCTCCCTGCCCACCAGGCATGAAAACTTCCTCCTGGCGGGCTTCTTTGTCACCGTGAGTGCATCCGGCCGGAACATCCAGTGACCGGGAAAATGGGGGAGAGAACCATGAGCAGGAGATTGGAAGGCAAGACGGCGCTCGTGACGGGCGCGGGCTCGGGCATTGGCCGTGCGACGGCGGTGCTGTTCGCGAGGGAGGGGGCGCGGGTGATCGTCTCCGACGTCAACGTCTCCGGCGGCGAGGAGACGGTGGCGGCGATCCAGAAGCAGGGGGGCGAGACGCGCTTCATCCGCTGCGACATCTCGAAGCCCTCCGAGGTGGAGGCGCTCATTCGCGGCACGGTGGAGGCTTTCGGGCGGCTGGACTGCGCGGTGAACAACGCGGGCATCTCCGGGGTCATGGCCCCCACGGGGGACTACCCCGAGGACATGTGGGACCGGATCATCGCCACCAACCTCAAGGGGGTGTGGCTGTGCATGAAGCAGGAGATCCAGCAGATGCTGAAGCAGGGGGGCGGCAGCATCGTCAACACCGCCTCGGCGGCGGGGCTGGTGGGCGTGCCGATGGCGCCGGCGTATGTGGCCGCCAAGCACGGCGTGGTGGGTCTCACGAAGACGGCGGCGCTGGAGTACGCGAAGGCGAACATCCGCATCAACGCGGTATGCCCGGGGGTGGTCCGCACGCCGATGATCACGGTGGCCACGGACAACAACCCGGAGGTGGAGGCCATGGTGATCGCGGCGGAGCCGGTGGGCCGGATGGGGACGCCGGAGGAGATCGCCGAGGCCCTGGTGTGGCTGTGCTCGGGCGCGGCGTCCTTCGTCACCGGCGCAGCGCTTCCGGTGGACGGGGGCCTCGTCGCGCAGTAGCGCCCGTGGTTGGCACCGGGGTCAGTGGGCGTGCGTCAGCCCGGTCTTGTGGCGCAGCCCCTGACCCCTGGAATCAGGGCACGTTGTCTGGCTCGTTGGTGAAGAGCGCATGAAACAACGTTGTCTCTGGCGGCTCCACCCACTTCACGAAGAGCGGAACAGGGGTTTCCGCGATCTCACGCGGAAGCTTGCTGACCCCGAATGTTTCCTCGATCTTCCTGGCGATGATGTTGGCCGGAAGCTCCATCTCAGGCAGGAACGGCTCGAAGCCGATCCTGGGATTGAGCCGCGTTCTATCGCCTACCCGGCCGTATTTCACGCTGTAAACGATGTAGATGGGCGCCAGGATGCTGACACAACCGACGACGATCCAGTTATGAGGCGGCATCGGGCGGCCCTTGGCCGGGTAGGCGACACAACGAAAGCAGGCGTCAGGTGTCGCGGTGCCATCCCCGATGGTGAAGTCGGGAAGATCTTGCCGGAGATCACGCAAGAACGCATGCCATCGATCAAGCCTTTCAAGCGCCTGCTCCCACCGCTCTTCAAGTCTAAACGCCTCAGGGCTCTTTTCCTGCCGGAGGTAATAATCCTTGTCTGGGCGCCAGTAGTCTCGCGCAATGGCTAGGAACTGCTCGAGTGATAAGGGCATGGGCTCAAGGAGCGAATTCGCCAAATTGAACCGGAATGGTCTTTTTATGGCACTCCGTATTCACGCGCGAACCACCAATGGATGCGCTCAGCAGGGGCTTGAGGGTGGTTTTGAGGGTTTGACACAACAGGCCAAGAGGGGATTCTGGTGTGGCGGAACCGAAGACGCTTCGGGCCGCCTCGTGGATTCGCTCCGCCGTGATTCGCTGCGCAAGTGGGAGCGATAACGCCAAATTTGCAGAGAAACGCCTCTCCCGTGTTCTTTCTCTGGATGTTGATATGGATGCAGGTCGCACGCCAGCCGCTTGGGTCCTCCTCGGTGTGCTCAACAGTGGTGACGTAGTGGATTTGTCTGGGCTCGATCTTCCCCGTAACGATGGTTCTGGTTCTTTTGACGCGGGGAGCACATCCCGAGAGCGCCGAGAACAATATGGCGAGTGCGCAAAGCCGCGCGATGCGTTCAGGCATATCCGTTCTCGGCCGTTGGCTGAGGAATCGTGGATTCTTCTCCAATTGACCTCCTGAGGATCCTCTGACCGCTGGACACAGTCGAGCCTCTTCGCGCAGTGCCTCCAGTGCCTGACCGTGGTTCGCTCGCTGGAAAACGAAAAGGCCCCAGGTTCCTGGGAACCCGGGGCCATTGATTTGGCTGCGGCGCGAATCGGATGCTGCCGCTTCCTGCGGCTCCCGCTCAGCGGCCGTCGCGAGCCATGGAGTTACCCAGCAGGCCGCGCGCCCGCACCACCAGCTTCGTGAACTCCTCGCGGTCCGTCTGGCCGTCGATGGCGCCCTCGGCGAGCTTCTGCACCGTGGCCAGGTTCCACCCCTGGGCGCTCGGGCTGCCGCGCAGCACGTCCGCCGTGGCCGCCACCGCCAGCGCGAAGCGGAAGTCCGCCGAGGCCCCATCCAGCGTCGCCCGCAGCATCTTCTGCTCGAAGGGGAAGGCCTGCTCGGCCGCCTCGGTGCCGTTGGGCGCCTTGGCGCGGATGCGCACCGTGCCCAGTGGCGCCTTCTCGCCCGTCAGCTCCACCTCGTACACCGCCGTCACGCTGTGGCCCGCGCCGATCTCTCCCGCGTCCACCTTGTCGTCACGGAAGTCCTTGTCCGCGATGTCCCGGTTCTCGTAGCCCACCAGCCGGTAGCGGCTCACCACCTTCGGATCGAACTCCACCTGGATCTTCACGTCCTTCGCGATGACCTCCAGCGTCCCGGTGAGCTGCGTCTCGAAGACCTTCTTCGCCTCCTTGTAGCTGTCGATGTAGAAGCAGTTGCCGTTGCCCTTGTCGGCCAGCTTCTCCATCAGGTCGTCCCGGTAGTTGCCCATGCCGAAGCCGATGGCGGACAGGGTGACGCCCTCCTTCACGTAACCCTGGATGCTGTTGAGCATGGCGTCCGCGGAGACGTTGGGGCCGATGTTGGCGTCACCGTCCGTGAGCACCACCACGCGCGACACCGCGTTGCCCGACGCCTTCTTCACCGCGTGCTTGTATGCCATCTGCATGCCCGAGCCCATGGCCGTGCCGCCACCGGACTCCAGCGTGTCGATGGCCTTGTAGATGCTCTCCAGGTTGGTGGCCGGGGTGGGCGAGAGCACATCCCGCGTGCTGCCCGCGTAGGTGACGATGGCCACCGTGTCGTTCTCGTTGAGGTTCTTCACCGCCAGCTTCATCGCCTCCTTGGCCAGCGGCAGCTTGTCCTGCTGGCTCATGGAGCCGCTGGTGTCCACCAGGAAGACCAGGTGCGCGGGCTTGCGCTGCGAGCGCGAGACGACCTTGCCCTGCACACCCACGCGCACGAACTGGCGGTTCGCGTTGAAGGGCGAGGGCGCTCCCTCCAGGTGCACGGTGAAGGCACCCTGCTCGGGCGGGGTGTAGCGGTACTTGAAGTAGTTGACGAACTCCTCGACCCGGACGGCCGCGTGCGGCGGCAGGGCGCCCTGGTTGAGGTAGCGGCGAGACACCGCGTACGACGCCGTGTCCACGTCCACCGCGAAGGTGGAGAACCGGTCCTTGGCCGTCTCGGTGAAGGCGTTGGCGGCGTGGTGGGCGAAGCTGTTGCCCTGCGACTGGGGCTCCGGCTGTTGCATGGCCATGCCCCCCGACGGCGGCAGGGGTCTCGCCGGAGCAGCAGTCGGAGGAGGCGGTGGTGGCGTGGTGGGGGCGGCTTCCTCACGCTCCATCGGCTCGGCGGGCATTTCCGCCACCATCACCTGCTGGAGGGGCCGCGGAGCGGCCACGGCACCGGCCTTGGCGGGCATCCGCTTCGGGCTCGGACCGGCGACATCGGCCCTCGCCTCGGGAGCCGCGGCCTCCTTGCTCGCGAGATCGATGCCCAGGGACGAGTCCTCGGCCTGCGCGGACCCGGCCTCTGCTGGGCCAGGAGGGGCAGGGGCAGCCGCATCGTCCTTCGGGGCCTCATTCTGGGACTTCCACGCGACGGCCTGCGCGGTGTCGGCGGAGCCCCTCGTGCCAGGCGAGGTGCTGCACGCGGGAACGAGGCTCAGGGCGAGGGCGGCGCTCCCCCAGCGGGTCAGACGGTTCAGCTTGATCGAGGACATGTGCGCTCCGGTTGCTTCCGTGGGAACGGAGGCTCGAAACGCACCACCCTCGATTTGGGTTTATTCGGGCCGCGCGATTTTTTCCCCGAAGCCCTCGCGGAGCGTCTCCGCGAGGAACCGGCCCGCCCGGCGCACGGCGTTCTGGGCCGCGTCCAACCCAACGCACAGCCCGTACGTCAGGGCGATGAGCGCCACCGTCAGCAGCGCGTACTGGCCCCAGCCGCTGCGGCCGCCCCACACCTTCTCGAAGGAGAAGCCGAAGATGTGGAAGTAGAGCAGCGCCTCGTGGAAGAAGTACGCGGACATGGACGCCGTGCCGAACGTCTCCACGAAGCGGCGCACCCGGGAGGGCTCGGCATTCGAGGCCGTCCGCCGCTCCAACGCCATCAGCCCGAGCAGCACGAGGCTCACCCACATCCATCGCTCGGCCGCGTTGGAGGGGTTGGTGACGAAGAAGCGGTGCTCCGGGTACAGGTTCCGGAGGGGCTCCGCCCCCAGCCAGCCGGCGAGCCCGAGCCCGATGAGGAACCGCAGGGCCCGGACGAGCCCCGCGCGGCCCTGCTCACCGGCCACCGTCCCCGCGTACGCTCCGAGCCAGGTGAAGCCGAGCCACGGCAGCAGGGGGAAGACGGCCCCGGTGGACTTGTTGAGCACGTAGGCCCACGGCCCCTGCACGGCCTCGCCCAGCGGCGACAGGAAGAAGACGACGAGCGCCAGCGCCAGCGCCACGCCCCGCAGCACCCGCGGCCGCGAGGCCAGCCAGGCGGCCACGGGCAGGACGAGCAGCAGCGACAGCCCCACGCAGTGGAGGATGTCCAGGCGCACCAGCCACTTCGGCTCCCGGAACAGGGGGAACCACATCCAGTTGACCAGCGTGGCCACGCCGAGCACCTGCAGGGCCCGGCGCAGGTTGCGCCCGAGCCGATCGAGCTGTTTGCCGCTCGCGGCGCTGCGGACCAGCAGCAGCGCGAGCGCGAAGCCCGCGGAGAAAAGGAAGGCGGGCGCCACCAGCCCGTCGAGCATGAGCAGGAACTTCGTCGTCTTGCTCTGGCGCAGCTCGGGAGTCAGCAGCACCAGCGCGTGGCACTGGACCATGAACAGCACGGCGATGCCGCGCAGCCAATCGATGGCGCGGACACGTTCGGAGTTGGGGGCGGTGCTCATGGCAGGCAGGCGAGCTCGGGTTCGGGAGCTTCGGCGTCCTGGTGCTGCATCAGGCAGCGGATGGCGTCCGCGTCCGGCGCGTCCCCACCCCACGAGCGCCGCCACAGGACGGCGGCCACGCGCGTGGGAATCCGCGAGTCCGGGGCGACGATGGCGCGAATCACGCCGTTGCCACCGGCCTTCGCCTCCTGCCGCAGGGAGTCCAGGGTGGCGACGATGTCCGGGCAGCCCTCGGGGCAGTTGTAGAGGAAGACCGCGTGCCCGTGCTCCAGGTTGTGCAGCCACACGCACCGGTTCTGCTCGGTGTCGTGGACCCGGCAGGACAGAGTGCTGCCACAGTGGTCTCCGCTCGTGGGCGGGTTCAGGCCATCTCCACACGCGGTGCTCGAGCAGGTGAGGTGCCTCGCGCTCGCGGGCGGTGGAGAGAGCGAGATGCCGTAGCGGGAGCAATCCTCGGGGTCGCTCGGACCACAGGCGAGCAGGGAGGACAGCAGGAGGGCGGGGAGGGCACGGTGGAGCAGGGACATCGGGGCCCCTCTTATCACGGGCGCTCCTCACGGGCTCAACCGGGGGCCCGATACCCTCACCCCAGCCCTCTCCGGGAGGGCGAGGGAGGTGGGGGCGCCAGGGTGGGGAAGGTGGGCCGGGTGCTCATCGGCCGGGTTCAGCGGGCCAGTGCGACGTTTTGCTCTCCGTATGAATCCTAGAGGGGTGCAAGAAGGACTCTCTACCTACCGTCTCGGCTACGTCGCCAACTGCCTCTCGCTTGGCCTGGGGGCCAGCCACACCTGCCGGCTGGCCGGTGCCACGCCCCAGCGGCTGGAGGAACTCATCGAGCTGAATCTCTCCGAGCTCGAGCAGATCCTCCTCTTCAACGAGGCGCGCGGCATCGAGCTGTTCCGCATCGGCTCGTCGCTCATCCCGTTCGGCTCGCATCCCGTCAACACGCTCAAGTGGTGGGAGACGCGGGCGCGCGACTTCGATCGTCTCGGGCACATCGCCCGGCGCTCGCGCCAGCGCTTGTCCCTGCATCCCTCGCCCGCGGCGGCCTCGCTGACGTCCGTGCACCAGCGCGTGCGCGATGCCGCGATCGCCGAGCTGCGCTACGCCGCCCGGGTGTTGGATCTGCTCGGCCAGGGGCCCGAGGCCCGGGTGGTCCTCCATCTCGGAGGAGCCGCGCCGAGCCGTCCCGAGGCGTTGGACAGCGCGCGCCGCATGCTGGACGCCATGCCCGAGGAGCTGCGCAACCGGATCGTCATCGAGCACGACGACAAGATCTGGAGCGCGCGCGAGGTCGCTCCGCTGGCCCGGGAGCATGGACTGCCATGGCTCGCGGACAACCTGCACAACGTCATCGAGCCCTCCACGCCCGAGATGCCGCTGGAGGAGCTGCTGCGCGAGTCGGCGGCCTCGTGGCGAGCGTTGGACTTGCGGCCCAAGTTCCACCTGGCGAGCCAGAAGCCAGAGGGCAGGCCGGGAGCGCACTCGGACCGAATCGACCCGGCGGACTTCCGGGCGGTGGTGGCGGCGCTGGACGGCCCGGCGGACCTGATGCTGGAGGCGAAGGACAAGGACCTGGCGCTCTTCGCACTGCGTCAAGAAGCCTCGGCTCTGTCGCCCTCCGCGCCAGCTCCGTAACACCCCGTCACTTTGCAGGTGCGTTTCCCGAGGGCCTTCCTCTACGGTTCGCCCCGCCATGAACAGCACCTCTCCCGTCAAGTCCCTCCTGCGTGCGGCCCTCGTGGTCGTCCCGCTCATCGCCACCCCTGGCTGTGCGCCCTCGGCGCATGGCACCACCGCCGGTTCTCCCGAGGAGACGCGCACCGCCGCGGAGCCGCGGAAGCCCGCCGAGGCCGCGCAGCCCACGGCCGAGGACGCGCGCCAGTTCGCCACCCGCGTGAACGAGGAGCTCAAGCGGTTGTGGACGCGGCAGGCCACGGCCGAGTGGATCAAGGCCACGCACATCACCGATGACACCGAGCGCAACGCGGCCCTGGTGAACGAGGAGGTGCTCGGCTACGTCAACCAGGCCATCAAGGAGGCGGCGCGCTTCAAGGACGTGCAGGGACTGGACGCGGACACCGCGCGCACGCTGCACCTGCTGCGCGTGTCCTCCTCGCTGCCCGCGCCGAGCGATGCGCAGAAGCGCGCGGAGCTGGCGGGCATCGCCGCGAAGCTCGAGGGCATCTACGGCAAGGGCAAGTACTGCGGCAAGGACGGCAAGGGCCAGTGCAAGGACCTGGGCGAGCTGTCCGATGTGATGGCCAAGAGCCGCAACTACGACGAGCTGCTGGAGGCGTGGACGGGCTGGCATGGCATCTCGCCGCCGATGCGTCCGCTCTACCAGCGGCTGGTGCAGCTCTCCAACGAGGGCGCCCAGGAGATCGGCTTCTCGGACACGGGCTCGCTCTGGCGCTCCAACTACGACATGCCGCCCGAGGCCTTCGAGCAGGAGGCACAGCGGCTGTGGGGGCAGGTGAAGCCCCTCTATGACGACCTGCACTGCTACGTGCGCGCCCGGCTGGCCAGGCAGTACGGCGAGGACAAGGTGCCCGCGGGCAAGCCCATCCCCGCGCACCTGCTCGGCAACATGTGGGCCCAGGAGTGGAACAACATCTACAACCTGGTGGAGCCCTACAAGGGGCAGCCCAGCCTGGACGTGGACGCCGAGCTGAAGCGGCAGAACTACGACGCCATCCGCATGGTGAAGATGGGCGAGAGCTTCTTCACCTCGCTGGGGCTCAAGCCGCTGCCGCAGACGTTCTGGGAGCGCTCGCAGTTCACCAAGCCGCGCGACCGCGAGGTGGTGTGCCACGCCAGCGCCTGGGACATCACCTACGACAACGATCTGCGCATCAAGATGTGCATCAAGCCCACCGAGGAGGATCTGGTCACCATCCACCACGAGCTGGGCCACAACTACTACTACACGTACTACTACAAGCTCCCGGCGCTCTATCAGGCGGGCGCTCATGACGGCTTCCACGAGGCCGTGGGCGACGCGCTCACGCTCTCCATCACCCCGGGCTACCTCAAGCAGGTGGGCCTGCTGAAGGAAGTGCCCAAGGGGGACAAGGGCCTCATCAACCTGCAGATGAAGGACGCCATGGAGAAGGTGGCCTTCCTGCCCTTCGGCCTGCTGGTGGACCAGTGGCGCTGGGAGGTGCTGTCCGGGCGCGTGAAACCGGAGGACTACAACAAGGCCTGGTGGGCGCTGCGCGAGAAGTACCAGGGCGTGCGCGCGCCGGTGGAGCGCTCCGAGAACGACTTCGATCCGGGCGCCAAGTACCACGTCCCCGCCAACGTCCCGTACACGCGCTACTTCCTGGCGCGCATCCTCCAGTTCCAGTTCCATCGCGCGCTGTGTCAGGCCGCCGGCCAGAAGGGGGCCCTCCACGAGTGCTCCATCTACGGCAACAAGGAGGCCGGTCAGCGCCTCCAGGCCATGCTGGAGATGGGCGCCAGCAAGCCCTGGCCCGACGCGCTCCAGGCCCTCACCGGCCAGCGGGAGATGGATGCCTCGGCGATGCTGGAGTACTTCGCCCCGCTGCGCACCTGGCTGCAGGAGCAGAACAAGGGCCAGAAGTGCGGTTGGTAGGGCCTGCCGGAGTGGACACGGGTAATGGCCCCGCTTAAATTCGTGCTCGCCTGGTTGGGTCTCGACCAGCCAGGTGCGGGCGGCAGATTTTCGCGCCCGTCTGTCTGAAAGAAGAAGAGCGAATGGCAACTGGTACCGTGAAGTGGTTCAACGATGCGAAGGGCTTCGGATTCATCACGCAGGACGGCGGTGGCGAGGACGTGTTCTGCCACCACTCCGCGATCAACATGGATGGCTTCCGCACCCTGGCCGAGGGCCAGCGCGTGGAGTTCGAAGTGACCAAGGGCCCCAAGGGCCTGCAGGCGCAGAACGTCCGCGCGGCGTAGTCCGGCCAGCCTTCCTTTGTTGTTCCTGAAAAGGGTCCGACCCGCTGGGGCCGGGCCCTTTTTCATGTCTGGAGTCCTCGCGTGTCCCGTTCCCCGTCCCGGTTCCTCGTGAAGCGTGCTGCGTTGTTTCCCCTGCTGGCCGCGCTCGGCTGCGCGTCCGGCCAGCCCCATGTCCAGGCGGGTGCTCCCCCCGCGGAGGCCCGTCCCATGAAGCACACCGCCGATCTCCCCGCCCTCGAGGCCGCGCTCGTCTCCCGCCATGGCGAGGCGCAGCGGGCCCGCATCGAGCGGGGCGTGGAGCAGGTGGCCGCGCTCTGGCGCGAGGAGGATGGGGACCTGGCCGCCTTCGCGCGCGAGCACTTCATCGCCGACGAGAAGCAGCTCGACGCCACCCTGGCCCGGCTGGAGACGGCCTTCGAGCAGCTCGACGGCCACCTGTATGAGATCAGCCGAGAGCTGCGGCGTCCCACGGACCTGGACCTCGGGCCGCTGCTGCCGGTGGATCCGCTGCTGGCCGCGTACGACCCGAGTGCGCACGTCACCGAGGATCTCTTCCGGGCGAAGGCCGCCTTCGTGGCGCTGCTCAATTTCCCGCTCACCACGCTGGCCGAGCGGATGGAGAAGGGCCCTGGCTACACGCGCCGACAGTGGGCCGAGGCCCGGCTCACTGGCCGCTTCAGCCGACGCGTGCCCGCCGAGGTGCGGCAGGCCTCCACGCGCGCGAGCGCGGACGCGGACCTCTACATCGCCGAGTACAACATCTGGATGCACCACTTGCTGGACGAGCAGGGGCGCCGGCTCTTCCCCTCGGGGCGGGGGCTGATCAGCCACTGGAACCTGCGTGACGAGCTGAAGTCCCGGTACGCGGATCCCGAAGGGGTGGCGAAGCAGCGGATGATCGTCAAGGTGATGGAGCGCATCGTCACGCAGGAGATTCCCGCTGCGGTCATCGACAACCCGCGGGTGGACTGGAATCCCTTCACCAACGCGGTGACGGAGGCGCCGGCCGCGGAGGTGGAGGAGGAGGCGCCTCAGCGGCCGGTGGTGCTGGATGGCAAGCGCGAGGAGGACGTGCGCTACGCGAAGCTGCTGGCGCAGTTCCACGCGGCGCGGATGGAGGACCCGTACGTGCCGGTGGCGCCCACGGCGATCGCGCGCAGCTTCGAGTTGGGACGCGAGCTGCCCGAGGCCCGGGTGAAGGCGTTGCTGGAGCAGGTGCTGACGTCACCGCTGGTGCCGAGGGTGGCCAAGGAGATCGAGTCGCGGCTGGGGCGAAAGCTGGAGCCGCAGGACCTGTGGTACGCCGGTTTCAAGTCGGGCGGGAAGCTGTCCGAGGAGGAGCTGAACACGCTGACGCGCCAGCGCTACCCGACGGCGGAGGCCTTCGCCAAGGACATGCCGCGCATCCTCCAGGGGCTGGGTTTCTCGAAGGAGAAGGCGGCCTTCCTGGCGGCGCACATCCGGGTGGATCCCTCACGCGGGGCGGGGCATGCGATGCAGGCGATGCGGCGCGGGGACTTCCCCCGGCTGCGCACGCGGGTGGGCCCCAAGGGCATGGATTACAAGGGCTACAACATCGCGGTGCACGAGCTGGGGCACAACGTGGAGCAGGTGTTCTCGCTCTACTCGGTGGACCACACGCTGCTGGCGGGGGTGCCCAACAACGCCTTCACCGAGGCGCTGGCCTTCGTCTTCCAGGCGAGGGACCTCGAGTTGCTGGGACAGGCGAAGCCCGACGCGGCCAGCGAGCGCGAGCGGGTGCTCAACGACTTCTGGCAGACGTGGGAGATCGCCGGGGTGGCGCTGGTGGACATCGCCGTGTGGCACTGGCTGTACGAGCACCCGGATGCCACGCCCGCGCAGCTGCGTGAGGCGGTGGTGCGCATCGCCCGGGAGACGTGGGACCGGTACTACGCGCCGGTGCTGGGAGGGCAGGGGACGCCGCTGCTCGGCATCTACAGCCACATGATCTCCTATCCCCTGTACCTGACGGACTATCCGCTGGGGCACCTGATCGCCTTCCAGATCGAGGAGCACCTGAAGAAGGCGGGCAACCTGGGAGCGGAGTTCGAGCGGATGGCGAGCCAGGGCGCGCTGACGCCGGACGTGTGGATGACGAACGCCACGGGAGCGCCGGTGAGCGCTGGGCCGCTGCTGCGGGCCACCGAGGCCGCGCTCGCCCGTTGATGGCCGCGGGCCCGGTCTCCGGTGTTCAGTTTGATGAAATTGCGGTATTGATTCTCGCGTCGTCGGGCTTCCAAGTAAACATCGGGGCCCTTTCTGGCGAGAAAGATCTTGACCTCCGCTGAACTGAACGCACTGACGGCGGGTGTAGATCCGCGAGCCTTTGATCCCTTCTCCTGGTTCAACATCGTCGGGGAGATTGGCTGCGTCTTCTGGATCATCGCCTACGTCTTCGCCATCCGGCAGGGATTCAAGGACCGGGCCTACGGGCTGCCCCTGGTCGCCATCTGCCTGAACTTCGCCTGGGAGTTCCTGGCGTCCTGGGTCATCCCGAATCCCGTGCCGCTGTGGCATGCGTTCGACCGCATCTGGTTCTTCGTGGACGTGGTCATCGTCTACCAGTTGTTGCGCTACGGGGCCTCGCTGCAGCGCATTCCCGAGGTGCGCAGCTACTTCTACCCGATCGTGGTGGTCACCACGGTGCTGGGGGGGATCGGGCTCTACACCTTCTATCTCCAGTACCGGGACATCCTCGCGCTGGTGGGCGCGTTCATGATCAACCTCGTCATGAGCGTGGCCTTCGTCTTCTTCTTCTTCGAGCGCCGCCACCAGGGAGGGCGCGGGCTGTCGGTGCCGGCGGCGTGGTGCAAGCTGCTGGGGACGCTCGGCACGTCCATCGAGTGTCACTACGTCATCGGCCTGGCCGAGCCCTGGCTGCCCAGCCTGTCCTTCCTGCACTTCCTCTCCGCGTCCATCTTCCTGGTGGACCTCGTCTATGCCGTGCTGGTGACGCGGTGGGCCGCTGCCCGGGCCGCGGGTGGCCAGACGCCGCTCGAACAGCAGGAAGAGCCGCGGGCCCCGATGCTCGAGGCCGCCTGAACCCATGGCTGGAGACGTGCCGCTGAGCGGACGGGTGTGCCTGGTGACGGGAGGTGCTTCTGGCATCGGCTGGGCGCTGGTGAAGGCCCTGGCGCGCGAGGGTGCCTCGGTTCATGCCTGTGATGTGTCCGAGGAGAACCTCGCGCGGGTGGAAGAGGAGGCGCGCCGCGAGGGACTGAGCGTGCACCTCGCCCGCTGCGACGTCGCGGACCGGGTTGCGACGGAGCGCTGGGTGTCGGACGTGGTGGCGCGCGAGGGACGGGTGGACGTGCTCGTCAACAACGCCGCCTTCATCCGCTGGGAGTCCGTGGAGGCCATGCCGGTGGAGGACGCCGAGCGCACCATGCGGGTGGGCTATGACGGCATGGTGTACGCGACGCGCGCGGTGCTCCCGCACATGCGCGCGGCCGGCCGCGGGCACATCGTCAACCTCGGCTCGCTGGTGGGCCGCGTCTTCGTCCGGGGGCCCTCGGCGGCCTATGCCGCGGTGAAGGCCGCCATCGACGCCTATACGCAGATGCTGCAGATCGAGCTGGAGGGCTCGCCCCTGCGTGTGACGCTCGTCCGGCTGGCCGCGGTGGCGGGGACCCAGTTCTTCGGGCGGCACGTGGACTCCGCGCGCATGCCGCGCATCGCGGACCTGGTGCCCCCGCTGGCGCCCGAGGTGGTGGCACGAGCCCTCGTCCGGGCGCTCCGGCGCGGCGAGCGCAACGTGGACCTGCCGCGCCTCCTGCCCGCCGTGTACCTGCTCTTCGCGCTCGCCCCGGGCCTGACGCGCTGGTTCGCCACGGTGGGTGGGGCAGGGCGCCGTGACTATTCGCTGCCGCGCGGCGGTGTCCGCACTGGAGATCCTTCATGACGCAGCAGACGGAGCTGGCCGAGGTTCCCTTTCCGCCCGCCCCCTGGCGGATGAGCGGGGAGTGCTGGGTGGGGCTGTTCCAGGCGGACCGGGACGTTCCCTGTCCGGCGCCCTGGAAGCCGATGTTTTCCGCGCGCACGGTGATGGTGGCGCTGATGCGCTACCAGGAAGGCACGCTCCAGTACGACGAGCTGATGGTGGGCCCGCTGGTGCGGCACGGCCTGCACATGGGCCTGTGGGTGTCCCATATCTGGGTGACCAGTGTGGCGTCGCTCTGGGGCGGCCGCCGCATGTGGAGCCTTCCGAAGGAGTTGGCCACCTTCACCTGGGAGGAGGGGCGTGTGCGGGTGGCGGATGCCTCGGGTCCCATCGCCACGTTCGGGGTGGAGCGGCGCGCGGGTTTCGGGCCCTCGCTGCCGGTGCCCATGCCCGGCATCGGGGGAGCCCCGGGTGGGTGGACCACCTTCGTGGGACGGATGAGCGGGCGGCTCGCGAAGGGCGGCCTGCGGGTGGAGGACTGGTCGGAGCGCTTCCCGTTCCTATTGGGAGGCGACGCTTCGTTCAGCGTCCGTGCGCACCCGATGTCCCTCACCGTGCCCGCCCCCACTGTCGTGACCGCGTTCTGAAGGAGAGAGAGCCATGTTGCCTGACTTCGATCTGAGCGCCCTGCGTGACGCCATGCGCGCACCGTTTCCCAGCATCGCGCCCCAGCTCGAGCCCTTCTACGCCATGCTCGAGTACCACCTGGGCTGGCGCGATGAGCGGCTCGAGCCCCAGTTCGGAGCGGCGGGCAAGCTCGTCCGGCCTCGGTTGTGCACGCTCGCCTGTCTCGCGGTGGGTGGACAGGCCGAGCAGGTGCGTCCGCTGGCGGCGGCCCTCCAGTTGCTACACGAGATGACGCTCGTGCACGACGACATCCAGGATCGCAGCGAGCAGCGCCGGGGCCGCTCCACGGTGTGGCGCCGCTGGGGCGATGCCCAGGCCATCAACGTGGGGGATGCCCTGCTCATTCTCGGGCAGATGGCGCTCGAGCGCCTGATGGCCGCGGGCTACCCGCCGAAGCTGGTGCTGGACATCATCCGCGCCATCAACCAGACGGCGCTCGCCATCTGCGAGGGGCAGTACCTGGACCTGGCCTTCGAGGATCGATTGGAGCTCACCGAGGCGGACTACCTCGCCATGGTGGAGCGCAAGACAGCGCGCCTGCTGGGCATCTCGTTGCGGACGGGCGCGTTGGCGGGGGGTGGCTCGCCCGAGGCGGCCATCAGCCTGGAGGAGTATGGGATCGCGCTCGGCCTGGCCTACCAGGCCCAGGACGACGTGCTCGGCATCTGGGGTGACCCGGCGGTGACGGGCAAGCCCGTCGCGGATGACCTGTACCGCCGCAAGAAGAGCCTGCCCGTCGTGCACGCGCTGACCCACGCGGTGCCGGAGGATCGCGAGCGCCTGCGGACGTTGCTCACCACGCTCGAGCTGACCGACGCGAACGTGCAGGAGATGCTGGACATCCTCGCGCGTGCCGGCTCACGAGCTGCTACCGAGCAGACGGTGTCCCGCTACTCCCGGCTCGCGTGCGACGCGCTGGCGAAGGTGCCCCAGTGCCCGCCCGCGGTTCTCGAGGAGTTGCAGACGTTGGCGATGGCGCTCGAGCTGCGGACGTCGTAGGCGGGAGGGAATGCCGATGGAACCCCACTCCGAGGAAGTGACGCCCCCGCTCGCCGAGCCGGGCGGTGCCCTGGACCGGGCCTGCCGCGTCATCTCGTACGTGCTGCACCCGGTGCTGATGATGCTGGCCACCTCGCTGCTGCTCTCCCTGCACGCGCATGGCAACGCACTGCGTGCGCTGGGCGAGGCGAGCCTGTTGCTGCTCGGACTGCTCCCGGGCCTGCTCTACCTCGGGGTGGGCGTCGCGCGAGGCAAGTTCACCCACCTGCACCTCCTCAACAAGGAGGAGCGCCACGTCGTCCTTCCCCTGGTGGTGCTGGGACTGCTGGCGGTGTTCCTCTCCTACAAGCTGGTGGGCGCGCCCGCGCTGCTGGGACGTGGCGTGGCCCTGGGCACCCTCGGAGGTGTGGGCGTGGTGGCCATCACCCGCTTCTGGAAGATCAGCCTCCACTCCTCGGTGGGGGCGGGCTGTGCGGCCCTCTTCGCCACCACGTCCCCCGTCATCTTCGGGGTGCTGGGGGTGCTGGCCCTGCTCTCCGGCCTGGCGCGCCTGCCCATCCGCCATCACACGCCCGCCCAGGTGTTGGTGGGCTGGGCTTACGGGCTGGCGGTACCGCTGCTCCTGCAATCCGTGCTGCCGCCCCTCTGAGCAACGAGGCCGGAGTGGGGGACGGACTGCCCGCCCCCACCCCTGGCTGACTACTTCTTCGGCTGCGGGTCCGCGCGGGGCACGTCCGCGCCCTGGCCGCCGATGCTGAGCAGCTCGATCTCGAACACCAGGGTGGCGTTGGGTGGGATGGTCGGAGGCGAGCCCTGCTCACCGTAGGCCACCTTCGCCGGGCACACGAGCTGCGCCTTGCCGCCCACCTTCATCTTCTGCACGCCCTCGGTCCAGCAGGCAATGACACCGTTGAGGGGGAACTCGGCGGGCTCGCCACGCTTGTAGGAGCTGTCGAACTCGGTGCCGGTGATGAGGGTACCGCGGTAGTTCACCTTCACCGTGTCGCTCGCCTTGGGGGTCGCGCCCGTGCCGGCCTTGAGCTCCTTGTAGACGACGCCCGAGGGCAGCTTCGTGGCGCCCTTCTCCTTGGCGGCGGTGTCCAGGAACTTCGTCCCGGCCCGCTCCTGCCGGCCCTTGGCGAGCGGCTGCAGCTTGGGCCCGTACTGATCCAGCTCCACGACCGGCTTGGCGCCCGTGAGCGCATCCGTCATGCCCTTCTTGACGATCTCGATCTCCGCCGGGCTCAGATCGAACACCTTGACGCTCCGGCCGATCGACAGCCCGAGCGCGTAGATCGTCTTGTCATCCTCGCTCTTGATCTCCTGCGCCTTCGCCTGGAGCCCGGTAAGGGCGAGCAGTACCGCCGCCAACAATCCCAATCGCATGTGTCTCCGCCTTTCTCAGTGGCAGCGGAACAATAGGTCCGCCCGTCTCTTCCCGCTGGCGGTTTTCTTGCCCCCTGGCCGGATGCGCCTAGGCTCGCGACAGGTTGCTGCGGCGCTGAAGTGTCCTGTAGCGGTCCGGCCACCGGGAGGGCGAGAGATGAGCGACAAGCGGAAGAATGCGCGGGTTCCCCTCGACATCTACCTGAACAAGTACATGGGGGGCGTGCCGTACATGGCGCGCGCCGCCGACATCAGCCAGGAGGGAGTGAGCCTGGCGCGCCTGCTCGAGCCCGAGCAGGACACCCGGCGGGTGGGGCTCCAGTTCCAGCTCCCCGGCTCGGAAGAGGTCATCTACGCCGAGGGCGAGGTGGTGCGTGAGTGGGTGGAGGCCGGTGCGAGCCGGGATGAGCGCTCGGGCGTGCGCTTCACGCTGCTCACCCAGCGGCACCGCCGGCTGATTGATGACTACGTGACACGCAGCACGCAGGCGCACTGAGCCGCGCTCCTTTACCGAGCGGGCTGGCGGGCCTTCCTTGACCTCGCTCGGAACCGGCCGGTTGAATCCGGCCCTCCGAATCGGGAGAGGGGAGGACTCACGTGAGGCGTGCACTGTGGGCGCTCGTGCTGGCGGTTCCGCTGTCGGCACTGGCGCAGGGCAATGGGGTGGATTGGCAGCGGCAGGTTCTCCGGGTGACGGGGGATGGTCCGCCGGACGTGAAGGCCTCGAATCCGTCGCAGGCGAGGTTGGGCGCGGAGCGCTCGGCGAAGGAGGACGCCTTCGGGGAGCTGCTGGAGCAGGCGAAGGGATTGCGCTTGCGCGCGGACAGGACCGTGGGCGAGGAGATGGCCCGCGAGGAGACGCGCCGCCAGGTCGAGGACGTGCTGCGCGGCTACACGGTCGTCCAGAAGCGCTACTTCTCCGATAGCGGCGTGCAGATGGACGTGGAGGTGCCGCTCGGGGCGTTGACCTCGGTGCTGGTGACTCCGGCGCCCACGGGCACCGCCGCGCCCGCGGAGACGAAGGGGACGAAGTCGGCCGAAACGAAACCGGCCGAGACGAAGAAGGACGCGCGGGCGAAGCACACCGGATTGGTGGTGGACGCGCGGAAGCTGGGCATGACGCCGGTGCTGTCGCCCCGGGTGCTCGATGAGGCCGGCCAGCCCCTCTACGGTGTGGAGACCCTGTCCGCCGAGACCCGGAAGCGCACGGGCGTGGCGGGCTTCTTCAAGAGCCTCGAGGCGGCCCGGAAGTCGGAGCTGGTGGGCGCGAAGCCGCTGGTGATCGAGGCAGCGCGGCTCCAGGGCTCGGATCTGCTGCTGGGGCCGGACGCGGTGAAGGCGCTCGCGGGGATGGACCCGCACCTCCTGGCCGAGGGCCGGGTGGCGATCCTGATCCGCTAGATGCGCGCGAGAAACTGGATGAGGACGGAGCGGAGTCGCGGGTGGCTGGCCGTGGTGGGGCTCGTGCTGGGGTGTGCCTCGGGTCCCGAGCAGGTGGACTCCCCGGCGGCGGATCGGGCGCGCGAGTTGATGCGCGCCACGCGCTCGCGCAACGGCAACCTGTTGCTGCGGTGCGAGCCCGAGGACGCCGAGGTGTACCTGGACGGAGTGGTCCAGGGCGTATGCACCGACTTCGGCGGCAAGCCGCGTGGGTTGCAGGTGGGCCTGGGGCTGCACCGGATCGACGTGAAGAAGGACGGCTATTGGCCGTACACCTCGTACTTCGAGCCCAGCAGTGCCCGGGCGGGGCTGACGATCAAGCTGCGGTCGATGGGGCAGGAGAGCGGCGGCACGGAGTGATCCACCGCGAGCCCTCCCATTCAGGGGCCGGTTCCCGTCAAAGCCTGTAGCACCCTGTAGCGGCTGCTACAGGTATGGCGAGCGGAGGCCGGTATCTGGGCCTCCCGGATCGTTGGCGCCCGGCGGATCAGCGGGAGCGGGGCTAGACGATGCGGGTGGGACGGCGCAGATCGCGGGGCATGGATCACGCCGATCAGTGCGGCCTCCTCGCGTTCGAGGAGGGTGGCACGGCTTTGCCTACGCAGGGGCAATTGGACGTGGACTCCGGGAGCCGGACCCAGGGGAGGCGATGACATGGCCGGATTGGACTGGGTACAGGTGGATGTGGGCTTTCCCATGAGCCTCCCCGTGGTGTGCGCTGCTCGCACCCTGGGCATGGAGCGCCGGGCCTTCGTGGGGGCCATGGTGGAACTGCAGATCTGGGCGGTGCAGGCGCTGCCGTCGGGACGCTTCGAGTCCTTCGGACTGTCCAGCGGACACGGCGCGGACGCGTCCGCGGACACGTCCATGGACGAGGCGGTGTGGCAGGAGGCGGTGGAGGCCGCGGTCCGGTGGACGGGCGCCCCCGGAGCCTTCTGGGACGCGCTGCTTCGTGCCGGGATTCTGGTGAGGGAAGGAGACAGCGTCCGCTTCACCCTCTGCGATCGCTACGTGCAAGTCCTCGAAAAGAGGAGCAAGGAGGCCGAGCGGAAGAGGAAGGAGCGTGCCGCCAAGGCCTCGGGCGCGTCCGCGGGACGTCCCGCGGACACGTCCGGGACGTCCTCCTCCAGAAAGAGAAGAGAGAAGGAGAGTGAGAAGAAGACTTCTTCTACTGCAGCAGCAGGGGGGGGGGAGGCGGGATCATCCAGCGGACGGCTCACCCCCGTCTCCCTGCCCTCGGACGAGGACGTGCCCGTGGAGCCGGTGGAGGTCACCCCCGTCCAGCTCGCGCTGCCTGGCACGCACATGGTGCCGGTCTCGTCTCCTCCGCGAGACGTATGGCGAGCCCCTGAGTCCGAGGACACGGCGCCCGGACCCTCCGCGTCCACGGAGGAGTCTCCGGCCCGGGCCGCGGCGGCCTTCTTCGAGACGTGCCAGGAGGAGCGCTGCCGGGCCCTTCCCGGACTCCCCGCGGAGGAGCAACCCAAGGGCTGGGCGAGCTGGTACCGCGGCGCCTTGAGCAAGGTGGGCGGGAACGAGGGACGGCTGTTGGACGCCTGGCGCGGGTACATCCACTCCGAGTGGGGGCGCAGCCGCGAGCCCCGGTGCACGGCGCAAGCGTTCTGCACTCCGCGGGTCTGGAGCCGCTACCTCGAGCCCGTCCAGCGGGAGGAGCCGTCCGGGGCGCCGTCCGTGGACGTGGCCCCCCCCACCGAGGCCGGCCGCCGCTGGCAGGAGTGCCTCGGGTGGCTCCATGACAATGGGAAGCGGTATGCCCTGACGTGGCTGGCGCAGGCCCGTGCGGTGAGCGTGGAGGATGGACGCCTGGTGCTCGAGGTGCCGGACGCGCATTTCCGGCAGTGGGTGCAGGAGCACTATGGCCAGATGGTGGAGCGGCTCGCGCAGGACCTGGGCCTCGAGGGCGTGTGCTGGCGGGTGGCCTCCGGGGTGCGTGCGCCCCTTCTCGGATAGGACCGGGTAGTATCCGGACGGGCGATACACGGAGGAGCACGCCATCGGACGCAACAAGAAAGGCAAGGCGCGCGCGCAGAAGGCGCCAGTGGCGCGGGTCGCTCCGGCGGCTCCCCCCCTGCACGTGGTGAAGCCCGCGGCGGAACCCCCCGAGCCAGGACTGGCTCCCGTGCCCGTGCAGCCACCGCCCGCCGAGGGCGAGCTCTCCGAGGCCGAGGCCCGGCGGGTGGACTTCACCTGGTCAGCGGCGATGGTGGGCTCGCTGGCGCTGGTGTTCGCGCTGCTGTCGGTGTTCGGCGGCGTGGCGGTGCCGGTGCTGCTGGCGCTCGCCATGGCGTACGTGCTCAACCCGCTGGTCACCCTCATGGAGCGCCGGGGCTTCAACCGCACCCTGGGGACGAGCGTGGTGTTCACCGGGTGCCTGCTGCTGATGATCGGCGCGGTGCTCTACCTCATCCCCGTCTTCCGGGAGGAGGCGGTGAAGCTGCCGGACTTCTTCCGCCGGGCGAGCGAGCGGGTGGTGCCGCAGGTGGAGTCGCTGCTGGGACGTCCGCTGCCGGATCTGCTGAGGCAGCGCATGACGGAGCTGGGGGCGCAGGCCTCGGAGATCCTCCAGAGCGCGGGGCCCACGGCGGCGCGGCTGGTGGCGAGCTTCGCGGGCAACACGGCCCGGGTGGTGGCCACGTTGCTGGGCCTGCTGGTGGTGCCGGTGCTGGCCTTCTTCTTCCTCCAGGACTATCCGCAGCTCGTGGGTATGGTGAAGGGCCTGGTGCCGCGCCGGTCGGTGGAGCTGGTCAGCCGGCGCTTCTCCGAGGTGGATGACGTCCTGGCCGCCTTCGTGCGCGGGCAGATCACCGTGGGGGCCATCCTCTCGGTGCTCTACGGCACGGGCCTGTGGTTCGCGCGCATCGACATGGCCATCGTCATCGGCGTCATCGCCGGGTTTGGCAACATGGTGCCCTACCTGGGGACGGGGGTGGGGGTGGTGCTGGCGGCGCTGGGGCTGCTGCTGTCCTGGCAGGGTCCCTGGCAGCTCGCGGCGGTGGCGGGGACCTTCGTGGTGGGCCAGATGGCCGAGGGCCTCTTCATCACCCCCAAGGTGGTGGGCGACAAGGTGGGCCTCTCGTCGGTGGCCGTCATCATCGCGATCCTGGCCTTTGGGGAGCTGTTCGGCTTCACCGGCATCCTGCTGGCGGTGCCCACGACGGCCATTCTCAAGGTGGTGCTGAGCGTGGTGGTGGAGCGCTACAAGCGGACCGGCCTCTACACGGGCGGGCAACCCGCCCCCTGAGCCGCCACTCCCCTGGCCCAAAGCCGTCCGGAGGAGTGGACGGTGGCGGAGGGGGCGGGTGGGGCGCTAGGGAAGGGCCGTGGCGAAGAGCAAGACATCGGGGACGGGCGCGGCGGGGCTCGCGCGCCTTCGAGAGGAGATCATCACCTGCCGGGCG
>DASQMW010000200.1:0-54084 GCA_035645295.1 Archangium sp. | reverse complement strand
GAGGACGGCTGGAGTACAGTGCGTCATGCGGGCGTACGTTTCTGATGCGGCCTGAGTCTTGAGCAAACCCAAGCTAAATCAGGGCGTTACGCCCGCAACCGCCTTCCTTCTCCTCTGCCCTGGTGAATTATCCGGGCTAGCACAGCGGCACGGAGCCCCCGCGTCCGCCTGCCTGGGCCTCAGCGGCTCAACCTGGGATGCGTGGCACCCTCACCCCGTCCCTCTCCCGAGGGGAGAGGGGTGGGCGGGCGAGCGGGCTCACGGTTGCGCCCCCGCAGGCGTCCGTACAGCTTCTGCGCCGGCAGGGCGATCGTCAGCGACACCGCCAGCACCGACACCGCCAGCCCCAGCGCCGGCAGGACGTCCTGCGAGCGGCCGAGCCTGCTCGCCAGGCCCGCGAAGTTGGACCAGCCGTACGCCAGGGGCAGGTGCACCACGTACACCCAGAGCGACGCGCGTCCCACGGGCGCCATCCACTGGTCCAGCCGCGCGGGCAGCAGCATCGCCAGCCCCGCCGCCACCGACAGCAGCCCCACCCGCCACGCCACCAGCGTCGGGTCGCTCACCCGCGGGTCTCCGCCCCACAGCGCCATCAGCGCCAGGATGACCGTGCCCACGCCCATCAGGCACAGCCAGTGCGGCGCCCGCTTCACCTTCGCGAGCCACAGCCCCGCGAGGCCTCCCACGAAGAAGTACGCCGACCAGGGGAAGAGCGGGAAGTTGGACGTCCGGCTCACCAGCGCCTGCTCCAGCGCCAACGGCCACCCGCCCGCCTCCACCGTCGCGCGCACCCACGGACTCACCAGCGGTAGCAGCACCGCCAGCACCGCCAGCGCTCCCATCCGCGCCGCCCGTCCCTTCAGCAGCGCCAGCACGCCCGCGCCCATCAGCAGCGCCCCCGCCACCCCATGCAGCGCATCGAAGGCGAGGAAGTGCCGCCACACCGTCACGTCCCCGGCGAGCAGCAGGGGCAGCCCCCATCCGGGCCAACGTAACAGGTAGCCCCAGCCGAGCAGCAGGGCCACGCGCGGCAGGTACCGGCGCAGCACGCTGGTGCCGTGCGCGCCCGTGCGCTGCACCGTCGTCGCGAAGGCCCACCCGGCCACGAAGAGGAACAACGGCGCCGTCACGGCGCGCAGGGACCAGTACGCCACCATGCCCACGCCGTCGCGGGCCACGTCCGACAGCACCGCGTCCAGCGTGTGGCCCATCACCATGGCGATGGTGGCCACTGCTCGCGCACGGTCCAGGCCCGTGTTGCGCGGGCCCGTCACCGGGAGTGGGGCGCTGGGGGCCTGGAGGCTGCTCATCAAGGAAAGGCGCCGCTCACACTCAGACGCGCATCGGCATCACCACCGCGGTGAAGCTCCGGTCCCCCGGCGCATGCAGCACGCCCGGGCTGTGCTCGTCACCCAGCTCGAAGGCCACCTCGTCCGTGTCCGTCACCGTCAACACGTCGATCAGGTAGCGCGCGTTGAAGCCGATGGTGATGGCCGTGCCCCGGTAGGCGATGTCCAGCGCGTCCTTGGCCTCGCCCAGGTCCGGGTTGTTCGCCGTGATGAGGAGCTGGTTCTCCGACAGGCCCACCCGCACCGCGTAGCTCTTGTCCGCGCTCAGCAGCGCGATGCGCTTGAGGCCCTCGAGCAGCCGCGTCTTGGGCACCAGCACCGCCTTCTCCCCTTCCTTGGGGATGACGCGCTGGTACTCGGGGAACTGCCCGTCGATGAGCCGCATCACCATCGTCAGGCCCGTCTTCTTGAAGAGCGCCGAGTTCTCCGCGAACCCCAGCTGGCACTCCGCGTCCGGCGCCTCGTCCAACAGCCGCTTGAGCTCCAACAGGCCCTTGCGCGGGATGATGACGCCCGTCTTCAGCTTGAAGTCGCCGGGCAGCTCGCGCTCGATGAGGGAGAGACGGTGCCCGTCCGTGGCCACCATCCGCACCTTGCCCCCCTGCTGCGGCTCGAAATAGACGCCGTTGAGGATGTAGCGCGTCTCGTCCGTGGAGATGGCGAACTGCGTCTTCTTGATCATCTCCAGCAGCGTGTTGCCCGTCACCTGCACCAGCGGCGCGCTCTCCTCGCGCGGCAGCTTCGGGTACTCCTCGGGCGCCGTGCCGACGATCTTGAAGTGCGCCGAGCCGGAGGAAATCTCCACGTAGTTGTTCGCCAGCTTCTTGAGCGAGACGTGGGCGTCCGGCAGGTTCTGGACGATGTCGAAGACGTACTTGGCCGAGAGCGTCACCGCGCCGGGCTTCACCACCTCGGCCGGGTGCTCGGACACGATGCCGATCTCCAGGTCGAACGCGGTGACCGTCACCCCCGTCTTGTGCGCCGTGACGAGCACGTTGGCCAGGATGGGCATCGTCGTCTTGCGCTCCACGATGCCCTGGGCGCGATAGAGGGCCTTCTTCAGCTCATCGGCGGCGATGCGGAATTCCATCTCGGGGGTCCTTGAAGAACCTGGGGTACGGGAATGAGTGGCGGCACCTCGGCCGCCTCGGGCGGATGTAGCCCGGGGGCCCCGGGTCGTCAACGAACCTGACGTCTGCGGTCATGCTCTCCCGTTCACCACACGGCCGGACGGGCACTTGCACCCCCTCCCCAGATCCTGGCGTACAGGTAGGACATACGCCTACCGACCCGTCGACCGGTCGCTGCTTCCCGGCGCTCCCGCCCCCATAACCAGGGGAGGGTCGAGCGAGTGAGGAGGAGGTCATGCACGACAGGGTCTACAAGACCGATGACGAGTGGCGACAGGATCTCACCCCGGAGCAGTACCGGGTCATGCGGCAGGGAGCCACCGAGGTGCCCTTCAGCGGGGCCTACGTGGACCACCACGCCCGAGGCATCTACTGCTGCGCGGGTTGTGGCCATACGCTCTTCGCGTCCAAGGCGAAGTTCGACCCGGGCACCGGCTGGCCCAGCTTCTGGGCGCCCATCCGCGCCGGCCACGTGGCCCACCATGAGGATCGCTCCACCTTCCTGCGCATCCGGACGGAGGTGGCGTGCGACCGCTGCGGCGCCCACCTGGGCCATGTCTTCGACGACGGGCCTCCGCCCACCGGGCTGCGCTACAGCATCAACTCGGCCGCCCTGGCCTTCGAGTCCGAAGAGCAGGTGTTGGAAGAAGAGGCGCTGGGGGAGGACATCGGCGCGCCCGCGTGAATGACGCGGCCCGCCCGCGCGTCGGAAGTGGCATCTGTCCCGGGAGGCGGCCAGACTGCCCCCTCCCTTTCCGGAGCCCGACCATGACCTTCCGTCAACCCCTGCTCACCGCCGCCCTCGCACTCGGCCTGCTCGCCGGCTGCAACAAAGGCACCACGCCCCCCGCCGAGCCCCCCCGCGCCGCCGAGTCTGGCGGAACCCCCTCCGCGCCCATGGACAAGCCCTCGACCGACAAGCCCGCCCCCGCCCCCGAGACGCCCTCGGGTGGGACCGCCGCCGCCCCCTCCGCCGAGCGCGGGCCGGCCGTCTTCTTCATCCGCGACAGCGGCGTGCGCTGCATGACCACGCCCTGCCCCTTCTTCATCGCCACCCGGCCCGATCGGCCCGGCGTCGATGGGCTCCAGGTGCATGAGGTGGACATGTCCGCGCTCGGCCTCAGCGACGAGAAGCGCAACCTGGTGATGGAGGCCACCCACGGAAACGCCGGTCTCAAGGTGGAGGCCACCGTGGACACCATCCCCAACGCGGGCCCCGCCGGCGCCGCCACGGTGCTGCGCGTCACCCGTGTGGTCGAGGACAAGTAGTCCCTCCTCCCACCCGGGGGCCCGGCCCCGAGTCGTCCCCCGGAAGTCACTTCCCCCGGCACCCCGCCCCACGTCCCCGGGGAAGGAGTATTCTCGCCCCCTCTTTCACGGGTAGGGGGCGCTTCCGCGATGACGGGGCGAGTGGCTGTCACAGCCCAGAGCGGGCGCGGGGCCGGGTGGGGCCTCGGGCCCGTCATCCTGCTGTGCCTGTTGGGCACCAGCAGCACCCACGCGGCCCCCGCGTTGCGCCTGGAGGCCTCGCCGCGCCCGCTGCTCTCCGGACGCGACACCCGCGCCACCCTCACCGTCTCCGCCCCCGGGCTTCCCCCGGACGTGCGCCTGGCGTGCAGCACGGGCCGCCTCCTCCCCGCCCGGCGCTCCGCCCCGGACACGCTCGAGGCCTCCTTCGTCCCCCCCCGCACGGACACGCTCGCGCCCATCCTCTGCGCCGCCGTGTCCCCGTCCTCGGGGGCCTACGGCACCGTGGTGTTGGAGGTGCAGCGCCGCCAGGTGTTGCCCCTCTCCGGGCTGCCCCCCCTGGGCCGCGTGGAGGTCCGCATCGGTGACGCCCTCTATGGCCCCGTGCGCGCCAACGCCACCGGCCAGGCCGAGGTGCCCGTCCTCCTCTCGCCCACCGTCACGCAGGCCACCGTCTCGGCCACCGCGCCCGGCCAGCCCGCCTGGCAACGGACGATGCCGCTGCCCGTGCCCTCCAGGCCCACGGTGCTCCTGCTCGCCGAGGAGTCTTCCCTCGAGGCCGACGGTCAGCGCGGCGTGCGCGCGTGGGCCTTCGGCATCGACAGCCGCGGCGAGCCGCTGGAGGCCCCGCCCACCTTCTCGCGCACGGACGGCACCTTCGAGTCCCAGCGCGTCGCCCCGGGCGTCCACCTGGGCACGCTCGTTCCCCATCCCCGGGCCTCCCCGGGCGAGGCGGTACTCTCGGCCCAGGCCGCTCATGGCGAGCCCTCCACCGTCCGCGTGGAGCTGCGGGCCGGGGTGAAGCCCACCCTCGGCATCGGCTTGGAGCGACTGGAGGATGGGGCGTTCCTCCATGTGAGCGTCCACGATGGCCGGGGGCACGCGCTGCCCGGCGAGCCCGTGCACCTGCGGGCCTCGCTCGGCGAAGTGGGTCCCGTCCAGGACCAGGGAGATGGCACCTACCTCGTGCGCTACCGCTCCCCTCCCACCGGAGGCGAGGTGCGGTTCGACGCGTGGGTCGACGGCGCGCCGCCGGTCTCGAGGACCGATACGTTGGAGCCCATTCCGCGCCTCACCCTGGAGCTCACCGGGGGGGCCGGCAACGGGCACGAGCTGCCCGCGGATGGCCTCTCGCGCGTCAGCCTCCGGATCTCCGCCCGCGACGCGAAAGGGTTCCTGGCGCCGGACGGCACGAAGCTCCTGCTGTCCACCACGCTCGGCCGGCTCCCCGCCTCCGTGACAACACGCGAGGGCCGTGCCACCGTCGAGCTGGAGTCGGTCCGTCAGACGGGCGAGGCGCTCGTCCAGGTGCGGTGGGAGGAGCAGAGCGTCAGCACCACCGTGCGGCTCGTCCCCGGAGCGCCCGCCCGGCTGCACGTGCGCACCGAGAAGGACGAGGTGCTCTGCGACGGGAGGGACAGCACGCAGGTGCACCTGCTCGTCGAGGACCTGTACGGCAACCCGCTGGACGGCGTGCCCATCACCCTGCGCGCCGCGGGCACCCAGGCCGAGCAGGGGCGCTTCGAGCGTGTGGCCTCGTTGGGCAGCGGGGAGTTCGTCACCCGCTACCATCCCCCCGCGCGGTGCGAGGGCGGCGTGGCCACCGTGCTCGCCGCCGCGCGCGAAGCCCGAGGCGATGCCCGCCTCACCCTCGCCTCGCGCACGCCCCGGGGCCTCACCGTGCGGCTCGGCGCGCAGAGCAACCTTGGCCGGCTGGTGCAGGCCGCGCTGGAGCTGGAGGGCGACGTGCGCCCCTACGCGCTCGGCGAGCGGCTCGCCGCCCATGCCTCCGTGCAGGTGGCCTGGGGACGCTTCTCGCTGCGCAGCGAGAGCACGGCGCACGAGCCCTTCGGCCTGAGTGCCCAGGCCCTCACCACCACCCTGTCCGCGGGCGCGCGCTGGTTCGTGCCGCTGCCCGGCCCCCTGACCGCCTACGCCGGCACCGGGCTCGATGCGCACCTCGTCCACATCGACTGGCGCATCAGCCTGGACCCGGGCTCGCGGCACCAGTTCTCCCCCGCGTTCGGCGGACACGTGCGGCTCGGACTGGTGTACCCGCTCGGCCCCGGAGAGCTCGTGCTGCAGGGGCGCTACGGCCTCGCCCGGCTCCTCGAGGGCGGCACCTTCCAGGGCTCCATCGGCGGGCTCTCCACCTCGCTCGGCTACCGCTTCGCGCTCTGACTGAAGGAGGCTCCGGATGCGCTCCCGTACCGGCCTGCACCCCCTCGCCCTGGCCCTGCTGGCCTGGGTGCTCTCCTGCGGCTCCGCGCCGGACACGCCGCGCCTCCAGGCGGTGTCCCCGGAGCGCGCACCGTTCGGCTCGCCCGAGCGCCTGCGGCTCAGCGGCTCCTTCGCGCCGGACGTCGCGGTGGACCTGGGCTCGGAGGCGCCCCCCTCGCTGGATAACCGCTTCGAGGTGCGCATCGGCTCCGAGCGCGCCTACGACGTGCGCTTCCTCTCCCGCGACGCCCTGGAGGCCACCGCCCCGGCCACCCTGCCCCCTGGCCGCCACGACGTCACCGTCACCGACGCCCAGGGCCGCTCCTCCACCCTGCCGGAGGCCTTCGCGGTCATCGACCGCGGCGTGCACCGCCTCGTCTTCGTCACCTCGATGCGCTCGGCGCGCCCCGGCGACTGGACGGAGCCCATCCGCATCGAGCTGAGGGACCCCTCGGGCCAACCCGCCCCCACCGTCATCCCCCGCGTGCTGCTCATCACCAGTGACTCGGAGACGGGCCGCTTCGTCCGGCTCGGACAGGAGGAGGAGCCCCAACGCGAGCTGGAGGTGAGGCTCGCCCCCGGGGAGTCGGGGGCGGACCTCCTCTACCAGGACTCCACGCCCGGCTATCACACGCTGGAGTCCAGCAGCCAGGAGCTGCCGCCCATCGCCCAGACGGTGGCCGTGGGACGGCTCGGCCCGCCCATCGCGGTGCGCTTCACCCGCGTCCCCACTTCGCCCCTGGTGGCCGGAGAGCCCGTGGCGCTCACCGTGGACGTGCTGGACTCCAGCGGCGGCCCGGCCTCGCTGCCCGCCACCGGCATCCATCTCACGCTGCGCACCCTCTCGCCCGCGGGTGGGCTGGCCCTCAACGAGGGCGACCCCTACCACCCCGACCTCACCCTCGTGCTCCCGCGCGGCCAGGGCCGCCTGCCCCTCCTCTATAAGGACACCCACAGCACGGCGCAGGTGTGGCTGTCGGCCAGCGGCATCAACCTCGACACGAACGCCGCGCTCTCGCCCCACACCGTGAGCCTCGCGGTGCGGCCCGGCCCCACCCGCCGCTTCGAGGTGCGGCACACCAGCACCGGGCCCCTGCGGGCCGGTGTCCCCGAGCGCTTCACCGTCACGTCGCTCGACGCCTGGAACAACCGCACGCCGTACAACGGCCCGGTGCGGCTGGGCACCTTCCCGCTCGACCCGGGCTTCTCGCCCAACGGCCTGGAGCTCGAGGTGGGCCTGGCCGCCTTCAACGCCGAGTTCTCCCGGGTGCAGACGGTGTCCGTGGTGGTGGAGGATCCCCACACGCCGGACGTGCGCGGCGCCACGCCGGAGCTCTCCGTCCAGCCGGGTCCACCCACGCGCCTGACGGTGTCCAGCGTGGCGGGGCCCCAGCGGGCCGGGGCGCCCTTCTCGCTCAAGGTCGAAGCGCTCGACCGGTTCGGCAACCTGGCGGACGCGCCGCTGTCGGTGACGCTCTCCGCCGCCGGCGTCCCCGAGGGCGCGCTGAGCCCCACCACCAGCGGCACCTTCACGGGCTCCATCACCCTCCCGGTGACACTCACCGCCGCCATAAAAAAAACAAACCTCCGCCTCGTGGAAGGGACCGCCACGAGCCCGGGAGCACTGAGCACCACCACCGGAGGCTTCGCCGTACTGCCCGGCGCCACGCAGCGCTTCGTGGTGGAGGACGTACCCGGCGCGCAGACGGCGGGCGTCCCCTTCTGGGTGCGCATCCGCGCGGTGGACACCTACGGCAATACCACCCGGGACGTGCACGACCTGGAGCTCGACCCCCAGGGTGTGCACGCGCACCAGTTCACTCCCGCCCGCGTCCCCGGCTTCCAGGGCCAGGCCGACGTGGAGCTGAAGGTGTTGCTGGCCCTCTCCAGCACGCGGTTGAGCGTCTCGTCCGGCACCCTCAAGGGACAGCAGCCCGGGACCTTCGCCGTGAATCCCGGCCCGGTCGTGCGCTTCCAGCCGCAGGTGCCCCCCTGCATCACCGCCTCGGACCGGTGGAAGCTCACCCTGCAGGCGGTCGACAACTGGAACAACGCTGTCTCCTCCTATTCGGGCACCGTCCGGCTCGCGCTCTCTCCGTTCGGCTCCATCAGCCCGAGCGTCACACCCGAATTCACCGGCGGCACCCTCACCCTGCCCAACGTCGCCCTGAGCGACGTGGCCGGCCGCGAGCCGCAGTCCTGCCTGGAGCTCGTCGTCACCGATACGGCGGACGCGCGAAGGACCGTCAGGCAGTGCCTCAACCTGCAGTTGAGCTGCCCCAAGGCCCAATGAGCCCGCGCCCATGAGAATCCGCTCCCGGCTGCTGCTGCTGCTCATCGCCACCGCCGCGGTGCCCACCCTGGCGGTGGGACTGCTGGCCTGGCGTGACGCGGAGCGGGCGCTCTCGGAAGCGGTGGCCGAGCAGCACCGGAGAACCGCGCGGGCCGAGGCCGAGCATGCCTCCAGCCATGTCCTCTCGCTGGCCACGGAGCTGGGGGGCGCGCTGCTGCTCGAGGATCCACACCGGCTGGGCCCCTCGGGAGCGCAGGAGTTCCTCACCCGCGTCTTCCTGCGGCGGGACACCATCACCCAGGTGGGGCTCTTCGAGGGAGAGGGCCGGATGACGGCCTCCGTCTTCGTGGATGACCCCGAGGCCTTCGCGCGGCAGGAGCCGCAGTTCCGCCGCCACGACACCGTCTCCGCCAGGGAGGTGGAGGAGTTCCAGCAGCGGGCGGCGGGGCTGCTCTCGCGGGTGCCCGGGGGCCGCGCGTACGCCGTCTCCGAGCCCTACCTCACCGCCGTGCGCCGCCGTCCCGCCGTGGTGGTGGCGGCACGCGCCCCGGAGACCCGGGCCGGAGGGCTCGCCGCGGAATTGAGCCTGGAGGAGCTGTCGCAGCGGCTGGCCACGGGAGGCGTGGGCAAGGAGCGCGTCTTCCTGCTGGATGGAGCGGGGCGGCTGTTATTGGACGGAACGCCGGAGCACGAGCGCCGCCAGGAGGACTTCTCCGGGAAGCTGCCCGGGGCGGCGGGCGCGAAGCAGACGGGGCTGGCGGAGTACGAGGAGGACGGGCGCGCGTGGCTGGCGGCCTTCAGCCCGGTGCCGGAGCTGGGCTGGGTGGCGGTGGTGGCCCGCCCGCGCGAGGCCGCGCTCGCGCCGCTGCATGCGCTGTCGCGGAGCACCTTCGGGGTGTTGGGCCTGACGCTGGTGGGGGTGCTGGCACTGGCGCCGGTGCTGGCCCGCGCGCTGGCCCGTCCCATCGCCCGGCTGGCCGAGGGCTCACGCGAGCTGGCCCGGGGAAACCTCGCCCACCGCATCGCCCTCGAGCGCCGGGACGAGCTGGGGGACCTGGCGCGCGCCTTCAATGACATGGGGCAGGCGCTGGAGCAGGCGCACCGGGAGCTGCTGGGCTTCAACGAGCAGCTGGCGGCCCAGGTGGAGGAGCGCACGAAGGAGCTGCAGCAGACGCAGGTGCAGCTCTCGCGCAGCCAGCGCCTGGCGGCCATGGGAGACCTGGCGGCGGGCATGGCGCACGAGATGAACAACCCGCTGGCCGCGGTGCTGGGCAACGTGCAGCTGATGTTGATGGACCTGCCGCAGGAGGACCCCTCGCACCGGATGCTGGGCACCGTCCACCAGCAGGCCCAGCGCATCGCCAGCATCGTCCGCGAGCTGCAGCTGCTCTCCGAGCGCCAGCACTTGGGACGCCTGCCGCTGGACCTGCACCGGATGCTGGAGCGGGTGCTGGAGTCACGCGGCTCGGAGCTGAGCCAAGTGGGAGTGCACGTGGATTGCCGCTTCCACCCGGGCGAGGTGAAGGTGCTCGGCGACACGCAGGCGCTGGGGGACGTCTTCGGGCGGCTGCTGGGCAACGCCCTCAATGCCATGAGGGACAGGCCGGAGCGCAACCTCGTGCTGACGACGCAGGTGGTGGACGCGCAGTTGGTGCGGGTGGAGATGAGGGACACGGGCCGGGGCATTGCCCGCGAGCACCTGGAGCGCATCTTCAACCCCTTCTTCACCACCAAGCAGCAGTGGGCGGGAAAGGGCCTGTCGCTGGCGGTGTGCCACCGCGTCATCGAGGACCACGGGGGCACCATCACCTTGAACAGTGACGAGGGCGTGGGCACCACCGTCACGCTCGTGCTGCCCGCGGCGCCCGCCTCGAGCGGCCTGGTCTGAGCGCCAGCACCCGCGGAAGACGTTCCCGCGGAAGACGTTCCCGCGGAAGACGTGCCTGGAGAACCCGTGAGCGAAACTCCCCTCGCCCTCCGGGAGAGGGACGGGGTGAGGGTGCCGAGAACACCGGGTTGAATCCCTACTGTGTCAGCTCCCCAGCACTTCGGAGAGACTGGGGGCCGTCAGAGCCCGATCGAACCAGCGGTCAAGGAGGGCCACGTCCGTGCAAGACAGGATTCGCAGACGCGCCTGTTCACTGACGAGCAGGCCCCGTGCAGCGAGAATCCGAAGCACATCCTCCGCCCGCCCCTGAGCCCGGCCCTGTTCCAGCCCCTTCAGACGCCCTTGCTCGATGAGTTCCTCGCCATAGGTCCGCATCAACTCCTCCGCTCGGTGTGTCTCCATGACGGAATGTAGCACCCTGCCCATCTGCGCGCGGACGGTCCTGTCCCCAACTTGGAGGAGGTAACGGATGACCAGGCCCAGCTCCTCGTCTCCCTGGGGAGTGGCATGCACTTGCGCGAACAGGGCCGTCCACTCCGGTAGACGGTGGGCCAGCTCCTCGCTGCGCCCGTAGCGCAGAACGAGTAAGGCGAGCCGGACTAGGCCAGGGCCGGGCCCGGGCGAGCCATCAACGCCTCGGCTCGCTCGGCCGTCAGGTCATCCAGCAGGTATTCGAAGCGCGGCACGAGCGCGCGCCATTCCTCGTGCGCCTCAGACTCGTCCGGCAAGTCGAAGAGTTCTTCCACCCGGCGGGGTGCGGACCAGGCGCCGTCCGGCCCGTGGTACATGACGAGGGGCACCACCACCAGCAGTCCCTCACTGTCCGGGTTCGCCTTGCGCCAGTGGTCGAGCTGGCGCACCACGTAGCGGAGCATGCGCAGCGCCATCCACCGATCCACCCGGCGCTGGGAGCGTGCCGCGCCTTGCTACTCCCCACGCTGCTGGCGCTCGTGGAGGATCTCCACGTAGTCGCGCAGCTGCCGGAAGGAATCACTGTCGTAGACCTGGGGGCCGGAGGTGGAGACGTGCTCCTCCAGCGCGAACAGGGACGAGGTGAGCGCGCGCCAGCCCAGCAGCATCTCCTCGTAGCGGTGCTGCTCGAGCAGGGAACGGAACTCCACCACCGCGGGCAGCTCCGCGTGGCGGTTCATCGGCCCCCAGTTGCGCGCGCGGGAGAGGAGCTCCTCGGTGCCCATCAGCCGCAACTGCTCCTTGTGGTGGCGGCTGGCCTCCTTCTCCTTGCGCCACAGGAAGACGGCCAGGGCCAGCCACCCGACGAGGAACAACCCGCCCAGCAGTCCGAGCAACGTGCAGAGACTCATGGCCGAGAGTTATCCCAAACGGCACGGCGCCACACCTGATTGCGAGGGCCGACGCCCCCTGGACCCGGCGCACCAGGCTGCGGCGTCCTCACATCCGGATGCCGGGCTGCACGCCGGGCAGGGAGCGGCCGAAGGCGTCTACCGAAACAGGCTCTTAGTCATTTAAGCCTGCGCCAATCCGCAAAGGCTCCCCCCACCAATGATTCATGCAATGGTCACTAGTGTTTAAACAGAATGCCATCGTGAGTTCAGCCCCACAGCCCATCACCTTCATGCAGAATCAGGAGTACTCAGAGCAATGACTGAACTGATGAGAGTGCCCATTTCAACAACCCATTAATGTAGGAAACCCATTAATGTAGGAGTGGATCCGGTATTCAAGTCGGCGCTGAGCAATTCATTAGTACGTGGAGAAGCACGATGCTCTTGGGAGGATTCTGAGAATGACGCCTGTGTACGGTGTCGAATCGGGCAGTTCCCGGGGCAGTAGACGATGGTCGCATCACAACCGCGCCCGTGGAATCCGCTACGCACTGCAAGCGTTTTACGTATTCATCCTGGGAGATGTAGAGCCCCATGGCCGCATCTTCCTGGTCAAGGTCTACGCTGCTAAGTCCGCACATTACAGCAAAGTCGTGTCCCACCGAATAAGCTCCCTCAATGAACCGACTCATGCCATCGAAGCAATAGCGCCAGCGGGATTGGCCCGTGCCGTCTAGCTTCTTGAATTCAATCACGAGGTGAGGCGTTCCGGAGACCCCTAGAATGACGCGAATATCTGCTCTGGCGATACGTGTAACCTTGCCGTCTGCACTGCGACGCAGCTCCCAAGATTCCGATTGAAAGTCGCAATCGATACCACTCTCCAATCGGCGATCGTAGTCATTGAGGGCTTCGCACAAATTATCGGTTAGGTCGGGCTCACTTTGAGCGTACGAAACCATCTCTGGGTACTCGTGCTGGAGCCACATCCATGTAGCTTTGACGTAGCCCAGCACATCAGATATCCGCGGACCTGGAAAAACGCGGACCCATTTAGCAGAAGGTTGTTGGCCACTCATTGATAGGTCCTATCCCAGGCAGCCGCCTGAACGGAGCGGATAAGCAGGTCGGCGTCCATCAACGCAGACTTCGACAACCAAAATCTACGGCGGAGCGGTTTGATGAAGTAAAAGACGTCATTCACTAGGACTAGAATATTGGAGACCGTGAATAGCTCGTCGGGCTCCATACGGCCGAGCTGAGATTGGAGGCCCGATTGTATGTCGGCCAACAGGTTTTGAAACGCGCCCTTAGAGGCAACCAATCCCGTGCTGTCCTGCTTGGCACCGTTCGTTGCGACACGTACTGCGCCGAAGAAACCATCGATGCCATCAGCGCTATCGACGATGGCCTCAACATTGAGAGCCCCTTCTCCACCGCAACGTTGCCGCCAGGATACGAGTTCCTCTGCCAACACGGAGACGTATGCCTCAATATCGGTATGCGATGCGCGATGAAGGAGCGGAGTCGTAAGGCTCTCGTAATCCTGTGGTTGGATGGATGTCGCAATATATTTCACGGTGTCGGCGACCAGAATCCGCTCGGCCTTGGAAAGACGAAAGTAGGAATAGACTAGGTCCGCAAGCTCGTTCTGAGCCTCTCGATAAGCGTGCTCTCGAATCCACTCCGGAACATCTGCGATGCGCGCGAACAAACGGGCGACGTTCTCAACAATGGCGCGAGCCCCTTTCGGATCTGGGTGCGCATCTGGCGCACAGAAAGGGAATGCCTCTAGATCAGAAACGGCGATGCGGGGCCGTTCACCAATCACGGAATACCCAGTCATGATGAGGAGATACGCAGCAAGAGGTGACCGCAAGTACGCAGTAAGGAACGTGATCAGGTCAGCATCGTCCGAGCCCGCGCCGATGGCGCCTACACTGGACTGAAACGCCAATTTAGTGTTGGTGAAGACCGCCTTGACAGTAAGGTCGTCCATCAAGCCATCTGCGAACAGCACACGGGGCCCCTTATAGAGCAACCCCTTCTTCCCACCAGGGCTGGCCACGATCGAGAAATGGTCCTCGACGTTGTCAAGCCGCGCGTCGTCCGTCAGCACTGGGTAGGCGGTTGGTAGCCTATCGGCATGAAGGAAGCGCAACCCCTGCAAAATGCCTAAGTCGCGATCGCGGTTACTTTGGTTCGCCGCGTGGAATCCCTTCCCTGATATCCATGGCTGACTGCGCGACTCCATTGTGGTCTTCAGCGTACCGAACCGTTGCAGGCGGCGAAGCAAATCCAGGTCTCGCTTCTCTCCCCAGTAATGAGAGATCAACGCATAAGGGTGGCTATAGACCTCTCGTGTAAGCACTAACTTCCGGTCAACGGCGTGCATGGCCAACCGACCAAGAGCGAGACTCACGTCTGTCTTAGGTGTCCAGTACTCGATTATCTCCCCACTCGGGAACACAACACCCTCATTCCGAGGGCGCGGACGAGCACGCACGATGGCACACGGGTGCTTGGCGGCGGGGAACAGCAACCGGCGTACGTCAGCGAAATTGATGATGCGGTCAATTTGAGCCTCCTCAAGCCACCGCTGACGGAACTCGCAGGATTGCTTTGTCGCCCCAGCCACCAGATTGAGCGGCATGATCAGCACGATCACGCCATCATCGCGCACGCTCGTCGTCGACCTAAAGGCGAAGCCTGCTGCAATTTGACGTCTTCCAATTGGATAGGGGGGCTCCTGACGTCGGAGCCATTCCTCCCAAACTGGTGCCTCATCGTCTTCCGACTCTCGCCATGGCGGGTTGCATAGGAATATGTCGAAGCGTCTTGCACCTGAGAAAGGGTTCCTCTCCGAGAAAAAGTCTCCATACTCCGAACCTTTTTGGATATTCAGCCCCCTACCTACCAAGGGGGGGAGCTTCAGATTTTCGTCGGATTGCAAGAGCGAAATGTCTGCAGGGTCCAACCCCTCCAGCAGTGACAGATAAAGACTGAAGGCGGTAATCCAGCATGCTGTCTCATCTATGTCATTGCCGAAAATATTCTTTTGCATCAATTCGATGCGATTACGTAGTCGAAGCCGCCGTCCCTGTCGAACCTCGGCGTGGCGAAGCATTCTGCGAAATGCAGTAGTGAGAAGTATTCCCGAGCCGGAAGCACCATCGTACACGGTGCAGGCGGATGGGTCCTCGCGACCCGCAAAGGCTTGGTCAACCACAAGATTCGCCAGATGGCGCGGCGTATAATATGCGCCCAGCGCACCTTGCCGTTCTTTTAACAGCGTCTCGTAGATTCCAGAAATCAGTTCAACCGGGATACGGCTGAAATCGTAGCGCCAAAAGGCCCCCTGCCCCGTTTCCAAGTCGACAGCTTCCAGGAACAGCCGAATGGAGTCGAAGCTCTTTCTAGGAAGGTCAGACCAGCGTGGGGCTCCACCACTGTCTGATCTCAAAAAGTCGCCGTTGAAGTCCGAGCCCAATTGCCGCAGTAGGCGGTCGATCTTTTTACCCTCGTAACGAGAGACAAGGGCATCCAGGACATCAACTTCATGCTTCTCTCGATAGGCGTCCCCGACAATGCCGCGCTGCTCCAAGTAGCAGAGAAAGATGACCTGCGCCATTAGCGCCTCTGCATGCTTGTTTTTCAAGCCGTCGCGCTCAAGCCGTTGGACTACTTGGCGGAGGTTTGCCAGGAGCCGTTGATCGACACGCTCGTCCGGCGAGAACCATTGGGGCAGACGGTCCTTAACGAACCCAGACTGAACTTCGTAGGCAGACCACCGTCCGCGGCGATCGACGTTCGCGCGACTGATTACTTCCGGCTCAGCGCTGCGGGAGTTCACAGAATATGCTGCCAATTGGTCTGGGTCGACAACCATGACTACAGATGCCAAGTTCTGGTTCCAGACCCGTTGCCTGATTTGCTCGATCCGCTGCGCGCGATCAGGGGGGAGAATAGAACCATCCACGAAGCATACGGCCGGCAACTCACCAACGCAGAAGACCGCCGACGCACCAATCCCACGATCGCCGCTGTCGAGCATCTCCTCGATCTCTGCGGCGTAGGGACGTGTACCGGGAAATTCCCCAGAGCGAAAAAGTTCAGCTGGGAAGTCGGCGTAGGCCAAATCGGCCAGCCATTTGTCCAGCGGGATCATTGCGCCACCATAGACGGAAACAAAGAAGAGCGGGTGGAGACTTTTTGGGTAGCCGCATCCAGCCCACTTGAGGGAACCTACTTCGATGTGACGTCCTCCAGTTCTCGGACTAAGGAGCAGTCTGTTGAATATGACTGAAGGTGCCCTTAGGGCCCATTTCGGTTGACTCCCATCTCGGGCTGCCTGCACCTCATGCGAGAGCGCACCCAAGGTGTCTACCGCAACTGGCTCTTAATCCACGGAGGCCATCTCAGGAGGCGTGTGGGTTGAAGTTGAGCCCAGGGCCTGAAAGAGAGGGAGCCGTCCTCACATCCGGATGCCGAGCTGCACGCCGGGCCAGTACCGCACCGTGGTGCGCTCGTTCACCCACTGCGCCCGCGAGGGCAGCGTGGTGAGCGTGTAGCGGTCCTGCTCGCTCCCGGCCAAATACACGTTGTAGGTGGGCCCGCCGAAGAAGGCGAAACGCTCGAAGAGCTGCACCCCGAGCATCAGCCGCCCCTGGCCCAGCACGTTGGAGCTGCCACCGAAGGGGTCCCTCACGCGTAGCACCGTGCTGCCCGCCACGTCGCCGTCCAGCCACATGCGCTCGCCCAGCGGCAGGTGGAGCCCCAGCCCGAGCCCGAGGCTGAAGCGCTCCAACCGGTCATCCGGCCCGATGCCGCTCAGCAGCGCCGTGTACAGGTACTTGCCGCCGAACTTCACCGCGAAGTTGGTGAGCTGGATGTCGCTGCCGTATAGCTCCACGTGGAACTGGCCCTTCTTCTCGAAGGAGAGCAGCCCCACGGGAATCCCCTTCACCTCCTCGGAGACATTCACCAGGCCGAGCTGCGCGCCCGTCACCACGCGGGCCACGTTGATGAGGCCGAGCTGCGCGCCCGTGACATCCCCGCCCACATTGACCAGCGCCACCTGCAGGCCCGTCACGTCGCTCGCGCGGTTGAAGCCCATGGCCCACTGCAGGCCCCGCATCGAGCCGCCCGTCACGTTGCCGCCGCCGGCGAGCTGCACCCCCCACACCGAGCCCGCGGCCACGTTCGCTCCCACCGCCGCCTGCCCCACCCGCACGTCCCGGCCCGCCACGTTCACGCCCGCCGCCACTTGCAACGCCTCGACCTCTCCGAGCGTGATGTTGGCACCCGGGGACAGCATCAACCCGCTCGCGTCCCCCTTCACCACGTTGAGGCCCGTCGACAGCAACAGGCCGTGGGCCTCCTCGTCGTACCAGTTGGCCACCAGCGACAGCGCCGCGCCCCGCACCCGCACCGCCCGGCCTCCATTCACCACGCCGAACGCGAGCTGGTTCTCCACCCGCCAGATCGGCGGCCGCAGCACGTTGGTGCTCAGCTGCGGAATGAGGCTCAGCGACACCGGCACCCGCGTGTAGCTCTGCATCCGGTACAGCCCCTCGGCCTCGGAGCGGCTGGCACGCGACAGGACCTCGGGATCCACCAGCGCCTCCTCCGGCCCCCCTCGCGACACCGTGGCCTCCAGCGGAATCGCCTGGAAACTCGCGGGAGCCAGCGGGGTGCGCTGGCCCTCCACCAGCGTGAAGCTCGCCTCGGAGGCCCCGCTGTCCAGCTCGCGCCGCACCTGGTAGCGCCCGGGCGCCAGTCCCAGCTCCGCCGGCCGGCCCGGCAGCTTCTGCAGCTCCACCACCAACAGGCCCGCCGCGTCGCGCACGAAGAGCCGGCCCCCCAGCGCCTCGGCGAGGTACAGCCCCGCGGACGTGGCCCGCAGGTCCGTCATCACCAGGTCCCCCGAGCCCGCCAATTCAATGTCATACGCCGGGTGCTGGGCCCCGCCGCGCGTCTTCTCGGTGCGGGCCAGCGTCTCGTGGAAGGCGAACTGGTAGGCCTCGTTGAGGGTGACGCGCCCATCCCGCGTGGCATCCGCCGCGCCGCGCAGGCCGGAGATGAGGTGGTGGGTGAAGTAGGAAGCGCCCAGCCGGTCGGACTCTTGCGACACCTCGTCCTCGCTGGAGGAGGTGAGGATGGCGTGGCCCTTCACCTTGTTGCCCGAGTCCACGAGGAAGGCGGGCCGGCGGGTGCCGCCCTTGGCGCGCGCGAAGGCGCCCGAGGCGCAGCTGTCCAGCACGGCGATGCGCACGTCCGCGGGCAGGGCATCGAGGGCGCGGCGCAGCTCGCCATAGCCCAGCCGCTCGCCCTTGAGCAGCAGCCCCTCCTCGTCCGAGTGGCCCGAGTAGTAGACGAGCACCTCCACGCGCGAGGCCCCGGAGCCCCGGGCCGCCTCGGTGCGCGCGCGCAGCTCCCCCAGCGCCTCCAGCAGGCCCGCGCGGCCCACGTCCACCAGCACGCGCCGATCCGCCGCGGCCACTCCGCCCAGCTCCCCCAGCACCTTGTCGAAGGAGCGCGCGTCGGACACGGCATAGCGCAGGCGCACGCGCTCGGGCCCACCGTCGTTGACGCCCACCAGCAGCGCCAACCGCCGCACCGGGACCGTCTCCGCGAACGCGGGCGCGGCCAGCAGCAGGCCCAGGAGGGCGAGGACTCTCGAAGCGCTCATGGCGAGGACTTCTCCAGCGTGAAGGAGGCCTGCATGTACCGCGAAGGCAGGGGCAACGGCGAGGTGCGGGCCTCCCCGTGCCCAGCGAGCGAGCGGGCGGCGGCGAGCACCTCCTCCAGGGCGAAGGGGGCCTCGGCGGTGACGAGGAAGAAGCGCTCGAAGCCGGGGGCGTCGTCCAGGGCATAGGCACCGGGCAGGGCATGGGAGCCCGCGGGGGCCAGCGGCACCGAGCCGGCGCCGGACTCGGGGGCGTGCAGGGTGACGGTGCCGCGCCCGTCCACCGAGAGGATGACGCCATGGGCCCGGCCCGCGGCCACGTAGGCCAGCTGCACCACGTCCCCGCGGGCGGCGAGCGCCCCGTCCGCGAGCGCCTCGGCCTCCCCGGCGCGCTGGCGGTGGACGGTGAGCCGGGGCTCCAGGCCCTTCACCCGCGTCTCCTCCACCGGCGTCTCCGGGCCCACCGGGGCGGACACCTGGGGCCGCACGAGGAGGACGAGCGCCGCGGCCGTGATCGCCGGGACGAGGGCGGCGGCGAGGGAGGGAAAGCGGTGGGCCGGATGCTCCCGCCGGGCCTGGACGAGGCGGGCCCGGGAGGCCACCTGCCGAGCGACCTCGCCGGACGGGTGCTGGGCCAGGGTGGCGGCGGTGTCCGCCTCGAGCGCGGCGAGCCGGGTGGCGCCGTCCGGCTCCCGCAGCAGGCGCGCACGGGCGCGGGCGAACTCCTCGGGGGGGAGCTCACCCAGGGCGATCCTCTCGAGAAGCCAATCAGGGGTGCGGGTGGGGGAACGCATGCGGCCTCCTGCCGGGGAAGGGAACACCGCTCCCGCCCCCGGCTGTTACCTCCCCTCCTCCATTCCCCGTTTTCTTCCCCGCGAGGCCCCAATCCCTTGCTCCCCAAACTTTCGAGCAAGCGGGCGGCGCCTCCGGACCTACCGGGGGGGACGCCGCTGTTGACTGCCTGGGAAATCGATCAGCCCGCGCTTTCTGGAGTGTACCGACCCGAGTACCGTCCACCCCTCCTCCCATCGCGATCTTCATCCGTGAACACCGACACCATCGCCGTGATCCGCGAGTCGTATCTCTCCGCCCAACTCGCGGGAAACCGCCGGGAAGCCCTGCGCCTGCTCGTGGATGAGGGCATCCTCCGAGGCATCCCCGTTCCCGCCCTGCACCTGGACGTCATCCAGAAGGCGCAGTGGGAGATCGGCCGGATGTGGCAGGAGAACCAGATCTCCGTGGCCCAGGAGCACATGGCCACGGCCATCTCCCAGCTGGCCCTGTCGCACCTCTACCGGCACCTGCAGAGGGATCCGCCCAACGGGCGCACGGTGATGGTGACGTGCGTGGAGGGCGAGCTGCACGAGCTGGGCGCCCGCATGGCGAGCGACTTCCTGGAGATGGCGGGCTTCGACGTGCGCTTCCTGGGGGCCAACGTGCCCACGGAGCACCTGGTGCGCGAGGTGCGCGAGTCGAAGCCCGATCTGCTGGCGTTCTCGGTCACCATGACGTACCACCTCCCCGCGTTGCGCAAGGCGGTGGCGGCGGTCCGCGAGGCAGCACCCACGCTTCCGATGGCCGTAGGGGGGTTGGCCTTCACCTGGGTACCCGGGGTGGAGGCGGAATTGGGAGTCCCCTTCTTCGGCAAGGACGCGCGCGAGCTCGTGGCGGCGGCCTGCAGGATGTTCGAGGTCTAGGATGCAGTCGTTGGCCCGTGAGGTGGAGCGCCGCATGCAGCGGCTGGCCGAGGCGTCCGTCGCGGAGCTCTACGACGATCCCTTCTGGTTCGCCCGCTACGGCGAGGAGCGGGCGCGGCGCTTCGGTGGAGAGGACGCCGTCTTCCACGTGCGCTACCTGGTGCAGGCGCTGGATGCGAAGGACGCCGGGGTGATGGAGCGCTACGCGCGCTGGTTGCAGGGGCTGCTGGTGCCGCGGGGCATGAGCTCGCGCCACATCGCCACGCACTTCCAGGGGCTGTACACCGCCCTGGTGAGCGAGGGCCTGACCCAACCACCCGAGGCGCTGGAGTACGTGCGCGCGGCCGAGTCCGCGCTGACGTGGCGCGAGGGCCCCGCGCGCGCCGTGCACGAGGCCCTGCCCCGGCTGGTGCCGCAGGCGCTCAGCGAGCTGTCGGCGCGCGAGGGGCCGCTCACCCGGGGGCAGGAGATCCGCCTGGGGGACGAGCTGCTGTTGCAGCTGTCCTACCTGATGGACGCGCTCGGCGCGCAGCGGCCGGGGCTCTTCGTGGAGCACGCGCGGTGGTACGCGGGCTTCTGGCCCCGCCGGGACTTGCGGTGCAGCTACCGCGGGCTGCTGGAGGCGCTGGAGGCGGCGCTGGCCCGGGATGTCTCCGTCTCGGAGGTGCCCCGGGTCACGGTGGCGACAGGGCTGACGGCCCTGGAAAAGGAGCAATCATGACGGCGTCCGTACCGGCGTCCCTGTGGCACTTCCTGAGCCGCGAGGTGGCGCTGGTGTGCGATGCGTCTGGCACCATCACCTGGTTGGATGACCGCGCGGTGCGGCTGCTCGAGGTCGTCCCGGGGCAGTCCTTGCGCGCGCTGGCGGCGCAGGGCGCCGAGGACAAGGTGGACCGGCTCATCGCCCTGGCCCGCGACGAGCGGGTGGAGCGCTGGGAGCTCATCCTGTGCGTGGGGGGCATGCCGCGCACCTTGGCCTTCCGGGGCGCGCCGCACGAGGGCGGCTCGGCGCTGGTGGGCAGCCTGGTGACGGAGGACTACGCCGCCTCGCTCTCGCAGGTGAGCGAGACGCTGAGCGAGCTGGCCTCGCTGCACCGCGAGACGGAGCGCCAGCAGCGCGAGCTCAAGCGGCGCGCGGACGAGCTGTCCCGCATCAACCGCGAGTTGGAGGAGTCCAACCACGGCGTGCGCACCCTGCACGCCGAGCTGGACGAGAAGACGGAGAGCCTGGTGCGGGCCGCGGAAATCAAGAGCCGCGTGGTGGCCAACGTGAGCCACGAGTTCCGCACCCCGCTGCACTCCATCCTCGGCCTGGCGCGGCTGCTGCTCAACCCCGCCAACGGCTCGCTCACCTCGGAGCAGCAGAAGCAGGTGCAGTTCATCCGCTCCTCGGGCGAGGCCCTCTTCGAGCTGGTGAATGACCTGCTGGACCTCTCGAAGATGGAGTCCGGCAAGGCGACGCTGCGGCCGGTGAACTTCAGCGCCAGCGGCTTCCTGGGCGCGCTGCGCGGGATGATGAGGCCGCTGGTGCCGGTGGACTCGCCGGTGGAGCTGCGCTTCGAGGAGCCGCCGACGGACCTGATGCTGGAGACGGACGAGGCCAAGGTGAGCCAGGTGCTGCGCAACCTGGTGTCCAACGCGCTGAAGTTCACGGAGAAGGGCCACGTCACGGTGTCGGCCGGGCGGGGGCCGGAGGACACGGTGTACTTCCGGGTGAGCGACTCGGGCATCGGCATCGCGCCGGAGCACCACGCGCACATCTTCGAGGAATTCACCCAGGTGGAGAGCCCGCTGCAGAAGCAGGTGAAGGGCACGGGTCTGGGGCTGGCGCTGTCGCGGCGGCTGGCGGAGTTCCTGGGCGGCGGCCTCACGGTGCACAGCGCGCCGGGCCGGGGCTCCACCTTCACCTTCACGCTGCCCCGGGTGCACCCGGAGGTGGCGGAGATGGTGGGTATGACCGAGCGCAGCCAGCAGCTCGAGCCGGGCCGCGCGCCGGTGCTGGTGCTGGAGGACGACCGGCAGACGCTCTTCCTCTACGAGAAGTACCTGTCGCGCTCGGGCTTCCAGGTACTGCCGGTGCGCACGGTGGAGGAGGCGCGCCGCACGCTGCAGCGGGTGCGCCCCGCCGCGGTGGTGATGGACGTCATGCTGGAGGGCGAGACGAGCTGGAGCTTCCTCTCGGAGCTCAAGGGCAACGAGGCCACGCGCGACATCCCCGTCCTGGTGGTGACGCTCATGGACCGGGAGCAGAAGGCGCGCGCGCTGGGCGCCGACGAGTTCTGGCTCAAGCCGCTGGGCGAGGATCAGCTGTTGCGCAAGCTGGCGGCCATGGCGCGCACCGGGCCGGTGCACAAGCTGCTCATCATCGACGACGACGACGTGCACCGCTACCTGCTGCGGCAGTTGCTCAAGGACACGCCCTACCTCCTGTCCGAGGCGCGCACGGGGCCCGAGGGCCTCCGGCTGGCGCGGGAGCAGACGCCCCACCTCATCTTCCTGGACTTCGTGCTGCCGGACATGACGGCCTTCGACGTGCTGGACGAGCTGAAGGCGGACCCGCGCACGCGCGACATCCCCATCATCCTCCACACCTCGCGCCAGCTCCAGGAAGAGGAGCGGCGGCGGCTGGAGAAGGGAACCTCGACCATCCTGTCCAAGCAGACGCTGAGCCGCGAGGTCGCCATCTCGCGCATCCGGGACGCGCTGCACAAGACGGGGCTGGGCACCGAGAAGGGAGAGAGCCGCCGTGGCTGAGCTGCCCTTTTCCGCGACGATTCTCAACGTCAACGACGACGCCGCGACGCGCTACCTGTCGACACGCACCCTGCGGCTGGCGGGCTACCGCGTGCTGGAGGCGGCCACGGGCGAGGAGGCCCTGAAGCTGGCGGCCCAGGAGCGGCCGGACGTGGTGGTGCTGGACGTGAAGCTGCCGGACATCAGCGGCTACGAGGTGTGCCAGCGGCTGAGGGCCCAGCCGCACACGGCCTCCATCGCGGTGATGCACACCTCGGCCACCTTCGTCACGCCGGACAAGAAGGTGCGCGGGCTGGAGGGCGGCGCGGACGCCTACCTCACCGAGCCCTTCGAAGGCGAGGAGCTGATCGCCACGGTGCGCTCGCTGTTGCGCATGCGGCGCGCGGAGCAGGACCTGCGGCGGCGCGCGGAGCACCTGACGGAGGCGGACCGGCGCAAGGACTTGTTCCTGGCCATGCTGGCGCACGAGCTGCGCAACCCCCTGGCGGCCATCACCACGGCGGTGAGCATCCTCGAGCGCCGCGCGACGGTGGAACCGAAGGACGCGAAGATGGTCTCCATCATCCAGCGGCAGACGAACCACCTGGCGCGGCTGGTGGATGACCTGCTGGACGTGAGCCGGCTGACGCGGGGCAAGGTGGAGCTGCGCCAGACGCGGGTGGACCTGCGGGGCGTGCTGGAGCAGGTGCTGACGGTGTTCCGCCCGCAGGCGGAGGGCAAACAGCTGAAGCTGGAGTCGAGCCTGCCACCGGTGCCGCTGTGGATGGAGGCGGACACGACGCGGCTGGTGCAGGTGTTCACCAACCTGTTGGACAACGCGCTGAAGTACACGAACGAGGGAGGCTCCATCTCGGTGAAGGCGGAGCGCCTCGTGTCGGAGGACGGGAGCGCGAGCACGCGGGTGCGGGTGAAGGACACGGGCATCGGCATCCGGGCGGAGATATTGCCCTCGGTGTTCGAGCTCTTCTCGCAGGCGGACGAGTCGCTGGAGCGCACGCGAGGGGGCCTGGGCATCGGGCTGACGCTGGTGCACAACCTGGTGGAGATGCACGGGGGCCGGGTGGAGGCGCACAGCGAGGGCCCGGGCCAGGGCAGCGAGTTCGTGGTGTGGCTGCCGTTGCTGCCGCAGGTGGCGAACGCGGAGCAGGAGGTGGTGCTGCCGGAGCTGGTGAAGCGGCGGCGGCACATCCTGCTGGTGGAGGACAACTCGGACGCGAGGCAGGCGCTGCAAGACTTGCTGGAGACGTGGGGCCACCGGGTGGAGGTGGCGGCGGACGGGCTGAGAGGGCTGGAGCTGGCGGTGCAGCGCACGCCGGAAGTGGCGCTGGTGGACATCGGGCTGCCGGGGTTGGACGGCTACCGGGTGGCGGAGGAGCTGAGGGCGAAGATGGGCCGGGGAATCCGGCTGGTGGCGCTCACGGGCGTTGGAGGGGCGGACGACCACACCCGGGCGCGCGAGGCGGGGTTCGACCTGCACCTGGTGAAGCCGGTGAAGCCCGACGACCTGAACCGCCTGCTCTCGGAGCTGTAACCACCCCACCCCACCGCGCCACAACCCCCCACCGCGCCACAACTCCCCACCGCGCCACAACCCCCCACCGCGCCACAACCCCTCTCCCTTCGGGAGAGGGACGGGGTGAGGGTGCGCGGGCCCGTGTACCCACCGTGGCCCCTACTGTCCCCACGCTGTCCCCCGCCGTGCGCCCTGGAAACACCCCTGCCCTCACCGTCCCACCGGGGAGGGCGAGCGAGTGCCGGGAGGCGAACACCCGTTCCGCCCATTGGGTGACGAGGTCGCGTATTCCCGGATCAGCACCCTTCGCACCGCGGCGCGCCATGGGCACATAGAGGCCCTGGCCGAGACGCCAGGGGCGCCCTGTCGGGGATGAGTTTCCGTGGCGCGGTCCGGCATCGACATTGAGAAGGCTTACGTGACGCACCGTCCCAGGGCCGAGCCGGGGGGGGTGGTGGGACGGGTCACGCGATCAGCGTGGGGGTGTGGTCGTGAAGGCGACGATGGTGGGTCTGGTGGCCGTGGCGGGCATGCTGCTGGGAGCGCCGATGGCGGTGGTGGGGTCGCCCTCCACGGAGCCCGCGCGGCCGGGAGTGACGTGCGAGCCGGGCACGAGGGACTGCGGAGTCCTGAAGGGGGAGGAGCCGGTGCCGCAGTCCGCGGGCCTGGAGAGCCGCCACCCGTGTGACTGGGTGGAGACGTGCCAGTTGCCCTGTGGCCGCGAGGGAGGCGAGTGCTGCCACGCGGAGTGGAACTGCCCGCCGGACGCGAACCTGCCGCGGTGCTGAGCCCCCAGGGTCCGGGGAAGCGGACCGTGGGCTCCTGACCAGTCCGTCCGGTTTGCCCTAGGCTGAGCGCAATGGCGTTCGGGCTTGGACGAAGGCGCAGCCTGCTGACGAAGTTCTACGTGGCGCTCCTGATCGCCGTGCTGCCGCTGTTGCTGCTGCAGCAGCTGTACGTGTTGCCAGCCATCCGGCAGCAGCTGCGCGAGGCCCGCATCCGCTCGGTGCGGCAGCTGGTGGAGACGGGCCACGGCATCCTCGAGGCCTACGAGGCGCGGGTGCGCGCGGGCGAGCTGACGTCGCGGGAGGCCCAGCTCGAGGCGGCGGCGATGCTGCAGGGCCTGCGCTACGCGAAGGCCGAGTACTACTGGATCAACGACCTGGAGACGCGGCTGGTGATGCACCCCTTCCTGCCGGGGCGGATCGGCGAGGACATGAAGGGGTACCAGGACGTGGCGGGCAAGCGGGTGTTCGTGGACATCGTGGAGCTGGCGCGCCAGGAGGGAGAGGGCGCGGTGGAGTACCTGGCGACGCGTCCGAGAGACCCCCAGCCCATCCCCAAGGTGTCCTACGTGAAGCTGTTCGCTCCGTGGGGCTGGGTGCTGGGGACGGGCGTGTACGTGGAGGACATCGAGCAGGAGGTGGAGGCGGTGCAGCGGCGGCTGTGGGTGGCGCTGCTGTCGGGGTTGGGGCTGGCGGGGCTGGCGGGGGTGTACTTCTCGCGGCGGGTGCTGGGGCCGGTGCGCGCGCTGGTGGACGCGGCGGGGCGGGTGGCGCGGGGAGACTTGAGGGTGACGGTGGTGGCGCCCTCGCACGACGAGGTGGGGGACCTGGGCCAGGCCTTCAACGCGATGGTGGGGAACGTGCAGCGGATGCTGCGGGAGATGGGCGAGGTGTCGAAGGCGACGGAGACGGACGCCCGGCACATCCACCGCTCGGCGGACGGGCTGAGACAGGCGGCGCAGGAGCAATCGAGGTCCCTGCAGAGCATGACGGATGCGGTGCTGGGGATGACGCAGGAGCTGGCGATGGGGGCGAGCCAGGCGGAGCTGACGGCGCGGACGGCGGAGGCGAACGAGCAGGCGGCACGCGAGAGCGGGGCGGTGGTGAGGGGGACGGGGGAGAAGATGAAGGAGATCGCCCAGGTGGTGGAGCGCTCGGCGCGGATGGTGGAGCGGCTGACGGAGTGGAGCGCGGAGGTGGAGAAGGCGGTGGAGCTGATCTCCGACGTGGCGGATCAGACGCGGGTGCTGGCGGTGAACACGGTCATCGAGGCGATGAGGGCCGGGGAGAACGGGAAGGGCTTCGCGGTGGTGGCGCAGGAGGTGCGCAATCTGGCGGAGCGGGCGCGGGCGGCGGCGGAGCGGATCCACGGGCTGATGAAGGAGAGCCAGACGGAGACGGAAGCGGCGGCGGCGGCGATGAAGCAGGGGCGGCTGAAGGTGAGCGAGGGGCTGGCGCTGTCGGCGGAGACGGGGAAGGCGCTGGAGCGGAGCGTCGCGGGGGCGGAGGAGATCCAGCGGAGGGTGAAGGACACGGCGCGAGCGCACGCGTCCCAAGCGGAGACAGGCGAGGCGCTCACGCTGCGCATCCACGCACTGTCGAACCAGGCGGTGGAGTCGGCGATGAACGTGGAGCAGATCACGAAGGCGGTGGAGAACCTGGAGGCGAGGGCCCGCCAGCTGAGGGAGCTGGTGACGCGCTTCCACCCAGGTTGAGCCCGTGTATGCCCCCTCTCCCTTTGGGAGAGGGCTGGGGTGAGGGTCAGCGCCTCAACCCGGAGTGCCATGGCTCGCGGAAAGCGAGCGCCGGTCCACCTTGCCGGCGCTGGTGCGCTGCAACGCATCCAAGAACCGCACCGATCGAGGCTGCTTGTAGCGGGCGAGCCGGCCCTGGCAGAACTCGAGCACCTGGGCCTCGGTGAGGTCCGCGCCGGGGCGGGGCACCACGAGGGCGCGGGGCACCTCGCCCCACTTGGGATCGGGCACGCCAATCACACACACCTCGGCGACCTGGGGGTGCGCGGCGAGCACGTTCTCTACCTCGGAAGGGTAGATGTTCTCTCCGCCGGAGATGATGAGATCCTTGCTGCGGCCGACGATGGAGAAGCACCCGTCCGCATCGCGCCGGACGAGGTCTCCGGTGTGCAGCCAGCCCCCGGCGAAGGTCTTCGCGGTCTCCTCGGGGCGGCGCCAGTAACCGGCGCACAGGTGGGGCCCGCGCAGGAGCAGCTCGCCCTCCTCACCATCACCGTCGAGCCGGGCCTCGACATGGAACAGGGGCACGCCGACGGAGCCGGGCTTGCGGCGCACGTCACCGGAGGGGAGCCAGAAGTTGTTGGGCCCGGCCTCGGTGAGGCCATACCCGGTCTTGAAGTCCACGCCGCGAGCGAAGAAGCGCTCGAAGACGGGCTGGGGACAGGGGGCACCGCCACTGACGAGCAGCTTGAGGCGGGCGAAGTCCACCGAGTCGAAGCGCGGGTGGCGCTGCATCTCGATGAACATGGTGGGCACGCCGAAGAAGAGGCTGATGGCGCCGCGGTGGACGAGGTCGAAGACCTGGTCGATGGCGAAGGCGCGGGCGACGACGGTGGTACCACCCACGTAGACGAGGGGGGTGGTGAAGACGTTGAGGCCGCCGGTGTGGAAGAGGGGCGCGTTGAGGAGGGCGGTGTCGTCGGCGGTGAGGCCCCAACTGACGACGGTGTTGGCGGCGTTGGCGGTGATGGAGCGGTGGGTGAGGATGGCGGCCTTGGGGAGGCCGGTGCTGCCGCCGGTGTAGCAGAGCACCCACGGATCCTCGGGCTCCACGTCCACGGGGGGGAGCGGCGCGTCCGGGAGGGAGTCGCGGCGGCTGAAGGGGATGTCCTCGGGCTGGCGGGCGGAGGAGTCCTCGAGGTGGACGAAGTGGCGGACGCTGCGGGCGAGCGGACGGACGGCCTCGACCTGGGACTGGAAGTCAGGACCGTGGACGAGGACGACGGGCTCGGCGTCGGCGAGGAGGGAGGCGAGCTCGGGGGAGCTGAGGCGCCAGTTGAGGGGCTGGAGGATGGCGCCGAGCTTGCCGCAGGCGAAGAGGAGATCGAGGAACTCGGTGCAGTTCATGGCGAGCACGGCGACGCGGTCGCCGCGGCGGACACCGAGGACGTCATGAAGGAGGCGGGCGGTGCGGTTGGCGGAGGAGTTCCACTCGCGCCAGGAGATGCGGCGGTCACCGCGGAGGGAGTCGATGAGGGCGGTGCGCTCGGGAGCGAGCGAGGCCCTGCGGGCAAGCCAGTCGTGGACGATGGGCACGAGTCACTCCGAAGGAAGGTAGAAAAAACCCTCGACAACACCCCTCGACAACACCACCCCTGTCCCTCCGGGAGAGGGACGGGGTGAGGGTATAGGGGTTCCCGGGTTGAACCGTGAGGGTAGACCGGAGCCTACCGGGACGAAAACCGAAAGTCCCCGGTTCCCCCATCCGCTGGCCAGGAGTCCACCCCACGGCTACCGTCGCCCCCACCTGGACTCCCCAATGCGCCCTGCCCTGCTCTGCCTCGCCCTGCTGCTGTGCACGACCGCCGTGGCCGCCCCACCTCCCCGCTCCCGAACCCTGGAGACGGAGCTGCTGAAAGCGGTGCGCGCGGCCGGCTTCGACCAGGTGCGTGACTGGAGACGCAAGGGGGAACGGATTGCCCACCCGCCGAACGTGGACGTAGCGGTCATCGAGCTGGACGCGGAGGGGCGCCCGGTGGCGGTGGCGAACGTGCTGATGTCGAGGGACTACCCGAAGGGGCGGGCAGTCCCCATTGAGGCCCGGACACTGGGAACCCAGGCAGTGCGCTTCACGAGGTGGGACCTGGAGCGCTGGGACGGGCAGAAGGGCTGGGCGGAGGCACTGGAGGGAGAGGACCTGGTGCCGGGACGCGAGAAGGCACCGCTGCGCTTCATGGCGCCCTACCCCGCGTCGCTGTTCAAGATCCTCATCGCGTACGGGGTGATGAAGCTCGTGGACCGGGGGGAGCTGACGCTGGACACGCCGTACCGGTTCCTCCGGGACACGGTGGACAAAGGCGAGCGCCCGCTGCGGGGCTGGCTGGAGCCGATGATCGTCGAGTCGGACAACGGCGCGACGGAGGCGCTGGTGAAGCTGCTGCACGAGCGGGGGGCGATGGAGGGGCTGAACGCGGAGTACGCGGGGCTCGGACTGGGGACGCTGCAGGTGAACGGGACGTCACCGGTCACGGGGAGGAACTGGCAGCCGGGGAGCATCCACATGACGGCGCTGGACACGGCGAGGCTGTTCCTGCTGATCAACGGAGGGCCGGGCGTGCTGTGGAGGACGAAGGAGGGGCGTGCGGTGACGGCGGCGGAGCTGTCGGAGCCCGCGAGGAACTTCCTGAAGAAGCTGTTGGCGGAGCAGGGGTACGCGGAGGGATTGAGCTCGACGCTGGTGTGCGGAGACGCGAACGCGAGGAAGGGAATCCCGACAGCGGTGCCGGCGAGGTGGCTGGCGGAGGACGGGACGGCGACGGTGGGGGTGACGGCGTTCAAGCGGGACACGCGGCCGTGCAACGCGGCGGCGGAGGTGGAGTTCCTGCACAAGACGGGGCAGACGGAGAACTACGGGAGCGACGCGGGAATCGTGCGGGCGCTGCCGGGGAAGGCGCCGAGGCACTACGTCATCGCGTTCCTGTCGAACCTGGGCTACCGCTACTACGACGAGGGAGTCGCGGGGACAGCGGACTTCGCGGACGAGGAGAACGGCTTCCCCGGGACGGTGACGGCGATCGGCTTCACGCAGAGCATCGCGGAGCTGGGCCGCCGGGTGGACGAGGCGATGAAGCAGCGGGGCGCGGTGAAGCGGTAGCACGGGAAGGATTCCCGTCCACGGAGCGAGACCCTCTTCGGCCGCAGCTCCCCAGTCCTGCCTGGGCATCAGGACTGCAAGGGAGCGTCTGCCGGCCAGGAGCTGCCCATCGCCCCACGAAGACAGCCTCCCTCGCCGGAAGACCCCCGCGAGTATCCAGCTCGACACCTGACGCGGTGTTGCGGCTTGGAGACAGAGGCGATATTGACGTGAGATCAACTCCGGATGCAGCCAAGGCATTGGATGCCAATGCCGCGCGCAAGCGCATCTCGCTCCTGCTGAGGAGCGGCCAGCTCACATACACCCGCCACTCGCGCGAGGAGATGGAGAAAGACGACCTCACGGAAGTCGACGTAACGAACGTGCTGCGCGGCGGGCACATCACCGAACCCGCGGAGAACGAGAAGGGCACCTGGAGGTACCGGGTCCACACCAACACCATCTGGGTGGTGGTGGCATTCCGGGGCGAGACGGAGTTGGTCGTCGTGACGGTCTGGAGGAAGCGATGAAATGCCTGCGGTGCGGAGGGAAGATGACGGTCCGGCAGGAGACGCGACTCGCCTATGCGGGACTGGAGGGCGTCATCATCGAGGGAGTCCAGGTCCGCCACTGCCCCGCGTGTGGTGAGGAAGAGCTGAGCTACTCGAACGTCGAGCAACTCCACACCCAGCTCGCGCTGCAGCTCGCACGAAAGGAGGCGGCACTCACGCCTCGCGAAATCCGCTTCCTGCGCACCTGGCTGGGCCTGTCGAGCAGCGACCTGTCGAGACGAATGGGCGTCGCCAAGGAGACCGTGTCGCGGTGGGAGCGGGTCGACAAGCCCCTCGCCATGGGAGCGACAGCGGAGAGGCTCCTCCGGCTGATGGCGGTGCATGATCAACCCGTGGAGGAATACCCGCTCGAGCGGCTCGAGCACGTCGCGACCTCGAAACCGGCCCCCCTTCGGGTGCGCCTCAAGCCACGCAAGCAAGGCTGGACGGCGGAGGTCTGACCCACGCCCCTCACGGCACCAGCACGAGCTTGCCCACGGTGGAACCAGACTCCAGCGCGCGGTGCGCCTCGGCGACGCGCTCCAGCGGGAAGCGGGTAACGGGCGGTGCGGTGATGCGACCCTCGTCCACCCACTTGAGCAGCCGCCCCATGGACTCCTCGAGCACGTCCCGGCGCTCGAACAGGTAGGAGAGGTTGAAGGCGAGGACGCTCGCGTTCTCGTTGGTGAGGGAGAGCGGATCGAACCGCGGAGTACGCAGGAAGTCCGCGGCGAGCTTCACCCAGTTGGGCCGGCCGCCTTCACGCGGCAACATGGAGTGGAAGCCGTAGATGACGAGCTTGCCGGGCCGGGCGAGGTGCCGGTAGCTGTCGCGCAGCGTGGAGACGCCATTGGCATCGAGCACCACGTCATAACCACGGGGAGCGGCCTGCTCGGCGGCGCGCCAGAGGTCCTCGCGGCTCTTGTCGATGACGACCTCGGCGCCGAGGGCCCGCGCGGTCTCCACCTTATGACTGGAGCCAACGACGCCCACGGTGCGGCAGCCGGCGATGCGCCCCAACTGAAGCAGGGCCCCACCCACGCCACCCGCGGCCGAGTGCACGAGCAGCGTGTTCCCCGGGCGCGGGTGGGCCAGCTCGAAGAGGGCGTAATACGCGGTGAGGAAGACGGTGGGAAAGCCCGCGGCCTGGGCCATGTCGAAGCGCGCGGGCAGGGAGAACACCTGGTGGCGGGGCACGGCGACGTGGGTGGAGTAGCCCCCGAAGCGCGTGACGCCGAACACCCGGGTTCCCACCGCGAGGTCCGTGACGGCGGAGCCCACCGCGGACACCGTACCGGCGAACTCGAAGCCCGGGGTGATGGGCCAGCCGACGTACTCCTTGGCCGAGGCATACAGCCCCATGCGGATGACGCAGTCGGCGTAGTTGACGCCGATGGCCTCCGAGGTGACGACGACCTCCTCGGGAGCGGGCGTGGGATCGGGCTGCGTCTGGAGCGTGAGCCGGTCGTAACCACCGGCGCGGGGGATGACCACCTTGCGCATGGCCCGGATATAGCCTCGCTCCCGGGCGCGCTCTTCACGAACTTGTCCAACTGTTGGACAACTTTGAGCGAACCGCGTCCGGAGGGTCCTCCGGAATCAGACCGCGTCCGGGTCGAACGGGAGCCCCACGGGAGCGGAGGCCTCGGCCACCGGTGGCTCGGAAACCAGCGCCGGAGCCGGAACAGGCTCGTCGTCGAACGGCAACCCCATGACCCGCGCCTGCTCCGCGACCATCACGGAAGGCGCCGCCGCCACGGGCTCCGAGGTGCCTGGGGGCACGGCCTCGGCACCGGCGTCGGGCACGAGGAGGGCGATATCGTCCATGCTCGCGACGAACGCATTGGCACCCGCGTCGCCAAAGTTCCCCCCACCCGGCTCCAGGTTCTCGACGTCATCCAGGCTGGCGAAGAACGAGTCCGCGCCCGGATCGCTGTAGACGTCCTCGGCCTCCTCGAGCGCCCCGGCCTGCGCCTCGAGCGCGGACAGCTCCGCCTCCATCCAGGAATTGTCTTCCCCCTCCGCCACCTCGGCCCCGCCGCCCACCTGGAGCGCGGCCACCTCCGCCGCCATCCAGTCGTCCTCCCCCGCGGCGCCACCGGCGGCGGGGGCCTGCTCCGCCGCGGCCTTTTCCAGCGCGGCCCGCTGCTCGGCCTGGGCGCGCTCCGCCCGGGTCACCGACGCGTACACATTGGCCCGGGCCAGGTGCGCGAGCGACACGCCCGGATTGTCCGCACCGGCGTCCGGGAGCGCCTCCTTCGTGCTGTCCTTGCCCCCCTTCAGGTCCACGAGCTCGCGCTGGGCGGTCTCGTACCCATCGGCGAGTGTCAGCTGGGCCCGCAGCGCCGCGCTCTCGCGCTCCATCTGCGCGCGCTCGGCCTCGAGGGCCTCCAACTCGGCACGGTGCTTCGCATTGAGGGCCTCGAGCTGCTGCTCCTCGGTCATCAGCGCCGGGTCATCGGCCCCAATGGGCTTCTCGACGGCGTCGACGCGCTGCTGCGCCTCGATGCGCCGCTGGGCCTCGATGACGCTCGCGGTCTGGACGAAGGGGCTGAAACCAATCCTTCGGATGCTCATGGAAGGTCCTCGCTGGGCGCACGGGGGGTGCTTCGTTCCCTATTGTCGCAGCGAGAGGGCCCAGGTTGCGACCCCCCCTCAAAAACGTGGCGGACCGGGACCCGTCACACGCGGTAGCCTGGGGCTCTACCCGCACAACCCGTTCCAGCCGGAGGCCGAGATGTCGTCCGCGCCCAACCACTACAAGCACAACCTGCGTGACCTGAACTTCAACCTCTTCGAGTTCCTGGACATCGGGAGGAGCTCGCTGGGCAAGGCGCCCTTCGGGGACTTCGACGAGACGGCGGCGCGGCAGACGCTGGAGACGTTCGCCGAGGTGTGCCTCAAGGAGATGGCGCCGAGCTTCTCCGAGTCCGAGCACAACCCGCCGAAGCTGGAGAACGGGACGGTGACGCTGCCGCCGGGCCTCCAGAGGGCGATGGCGGCCTATCACGAGTCGGGGATGAGCCAGCTGGAGCTACCAGTGCACCTGGGGGGCATGGGGGCCCCGCCCTCGCTGGGCTGGGCGGCCTTCGAGCTGATGGTGGGAGCCAACCCGGCGGTGGCCTTCTACACGCTGGCCGGCGTGCTGGCGCGCGTCATCGACCGGCTGGGCACCGAGTCGCAGAAGAAGCGCTACCTGCCGGCGATGATGGAGCGGCGCTGGGTGGGGACGATGGTGCTCACCGAGCCGGACGCGGGCAGCGACGTGGGCGCGGCGCGCACCAAGGCGCGGCACGTGGGCGGGGACGTCTGGGAAATCCAGGGCGTGAAGCGCTTCATCACCAGCGCGGAGACGGACAACACGGAGAACATCGTCCACATGGTGCTGGCGAGGCCCGAGGGCGCGGGTCCGGGCACCAAGGGCCTCTCGCTCTTCATCGTGCCCAAGTTCTGGGTGGACGAGGGCGGCACGCTGGGCGAGCACAACGGCGTGGTGTGCACGAAGATCGAAGAGAAGATGGGGCTGAAGGGCTCGGTGACGTGCGAGCTGACGTTCGGTGACGGCAAGCCGTCGCGCGGGCTGCTGCTGGGCGAGGTGCACGACGGCATCCGGCAGATGTTCCACATCATCGAGCAGGCGCGCATGGCGGTGGGCATCAAGTCCATGGCCACGGTGTCCACGGCGTACCTCAACGCGCTGGAGTACGCGAAGGACCGCAAGCAGGGGGCGGACCTGATGCAGGCGCGCGATGCCAAGGCGCCGCGCGTGACGATTCTGCACCACCCGGACGTGCGGCGGATGCTGATGGCGCAGAAGGCGCACGCCGAGGGCATGCGGGCGCTGTGCCTCTACACGGCCTCCATCCAGGACCACGTGGAGCTCAAGGGCGGGCACCGGGCGCTGGAGGCCGCCGAGTACGACTCGCTCAACGACCTGCTGTTGCCGCTGGTGAAGGGCTACTGCTCGGACCGGGGGTACGAGCTGTTGGGCCTGGCGCTGCAGTGCCTGGGCGGCTCGGGGTACCTGAAGGACTACCCGATGGAGCAGTACATCCGGGACCAGAAGATCGACACGCTCTACGAGGGCACCACGCACATCCAGGCCCTCGACTTGCTGCTGCGCAAGGTGGCGAGGGATGGAGGGGCGACGCTGCAAGGGCTGCTGGGGCGGGTGCGCGCGACGGTGGAGTCGGGCGAGGGCGGCAAGGAGCTGGAGGCCGAGCGCGCGGCGCTGGGCAAGGGGCTGGCGGACCTGGAGACGATGCTGGGCACGCTGCTGGGGAAGCTGGGCGAGTCTGTCTACCACGTGGGCATGCAGGGCAACCGGGTGCTGCTGGGGCTGGCGGACCTGGTCGTGGGCTGGCTGCTGGTGCGGCACGCGGCGGTGGCGCTGGAGCGGATGAAGGAGAACCCGGGCGACAAGAGCTTCTACGTGGGCAAGCTCGCCAGCGCGCGCTGGTTCTGCCGCGAGGTGCTGCCGGGGCTGGCGCATGCCGCGCGCATGGTGGAGCAAGGCACGTTGGACCTGATGGAGGTCCCCGAAGAGGCCTTCTGAGCCCCCCGGGTTGAAACCATGCGAGCGCCCGAGTGCCCGCCCGTACACCCAGACCCACGGACATCTCCATGCCGGACGTGGGACCCGGGTGTTACATCCCACCTCTCATGGAAGAGCAGCGGGAAGAGCAGGGCAGGAAGGCGGCGCGGCTCCAGAAGAAGCCGCGGAAGGTCTCTCCGCGCTATCTGGAGAACGCGGCACTGCACTACCTGAAGAGGTACGCGGCGACGGTGAGCCAGCTCAAGCGGGTGCTGATGCGCCGGGTGGATCGGTCCATCAAGGCGCACGGTGGAGAGCGGACCGAGGCGATCGGCTGGGTGGATGAGCTCGTCGCGAAGCTCACGCGCAGCGGGCTCATCAACGACGAGGCCTACGCGGGGATGAAGGCGCACTCGCTGCGCAACTCGGGCCGCAGTGCGCGGGTCATCGCCCAGAAGCTGCGGATGAAGGGCGTCTCGGCGGAGACGGTCGCGAAGAAACTGGCGGACGCGACAGCGGAGCTCTCCGAGGAGGAGGCGGCGAAGATCTGGGCGCGGAAGAAGCGGCTGGGCCCCTTCCGGACCAATCTGAAGACCCGGGAGGAGAACCGTCAGCGGGACCTGGCCGCCCTGGCGAGGGCGGGATTCTCCTTCGGGATCGCGAAGAAGATCATCGACGCCACTCCGGACTGAGCCCGCTCAGGCGAAGCGGACGGCGTAGACAGGGGGAAGGTGCGCGGAGAGGTGCATCCACGAGTCCCCACTGTTCTCGGAGACCCAGAGCGAGCCGGTGCTACTGCCAAACGCGAGCCGCTCTCCGGAGGAGTCCACGTCGAGCGCGTGGCGCAGGGTGAGATCGTAGGCGTGCTCCTGGGGCAGACCTTCGCGCAGCACCTCCCAGCTCTTGCCGCCGTCGCGGGTGCGGGAGACGACGACGCGGCCGTCCACGGGGAAGCGCTGCTCGTCCTTGATGGAGGGGACGCGCCAGGCGATGTCTGGGTTGGACGGGTGGACGGCGATGGCGAACCCGAAGACGCTCGGAGCGCTCTCGGGAATGGACACCCAGCGGCTGCCCCCGTCATCGGAGCGGAAGACGCCGTTGTGGTGCTGGGCCCAGAGGCGGTGCGGGTGCGAGGCGCAGCGGGCGAGCAGGTGCGGATCCTGGGTGGCCGGATTCTCGCGCAGCTCGGGGGGCATGTACGCGGCGAACATGCCGTGGCTCACCTCCCAATGCTCGCCCCCATCACGCGTGAGCCAGGCGCCGCCGCACGAAACGCCCACGACGAGCTCGTTCGGGTTTTTGGGGTGCGGGCAGATGGAGTGGATACCGGGCAGGTCGGTGCCGCCACCGAACCACTGCTTGCGCAGCGGGTGCTCCCAGAGGCCCCGGCACAGCTCCCAGGACTGGCCCCGGTCTCGCGAGCGGAAGAGCCCGCCACCGACCGTGCCGCACCAGAGGGTGCCGTCCACGACCTCGAGCGCCCAGATCTGCTCGACGCGCCACGGCCAGGGCTTGCCATCGGGGAGCGTCTCCTCGAGCCCTTCCGGCTTCTTGGGGAAGGCGGGAGCGGTCAGTTCCTCCCAACGCTGGCCACCATCGGAAGAGGCGCGCAACTTCACACCGAAGTGGCCCAGGTTGAGCGCGGCATAGAGGGTGCCATCCGAGGGGGACTTCGCGACCAGCGAGACGGAGTCGCCGAGGAAGGACGTCTGGGCGATGCGCCACTGGCCCTGGGAGCGCCGGAGCTCGAAGAGGCCCTTGCGCGTGGCGACGAAGATGCGATCCGACATGATCAACCCCCTGAGAGAGCCTGCATGACGTAGATGTCGGCGGCCTCGCCGAGCGGTTCTTCCTGGCCCGAGCGGTCGCGAAGCTGTCCGCCATTCACGAAGACGACGACGTGGTGGCGCAGCGCGCCCTGTTCATCGAGCACGTAGCCGCGCACCTGGGGATGGCGGGTGAAGTATTGCTCGAGGGCCTCGCGAACCGTGGCCCCACCCACCGCCTCCGAGGGGCACGAGACATGACGCTGGAGACTCGAGGTGAAGGAGATACGCGGCACGGCGGCGCACCCTAGCATCGAGGCGCCTACCGCCGGAACACGGTGCCGCCCTTCATGACGAAGCGGACGCGGCGCAGCGCGGAGATGTCGACGGTGGGGTCGCCCTCGACGGCGACGAGGTCGGCGAGCAGCCCCTCCTTCACCTGGCCGATGCGATCCTCCATGTGGAGCATGCGGGCGTTGACGGAGGTGGCGGCCTTCAACGCTTGCAGGGGCGTCATGCCATAGGTGACCAGGAGCTCCAGCTCGCGGGCGTTGTCGCCGTGGGCAAAGACACCCACGTCGCTGCCATTGCAGATGGAGACTCCGGCGGCGAGGGCGGCGCGGAAGCTGGCGCGCTTCTGCTGGATGGAGGGGGGCTCGGGGTCGGTGCCCTTCTTCCAGCCGCCGTACTGGTGGATGGCGTCACCGGCGGCGAGCGTGGGGCAGAAGAAGACACCGCGCTCGGCCATGAGCTTGAAGACCTCGGGGGTGCCACCGTCCCCGTGCTCGATGCTCTCGGCCCCGGCGAGCACGGCGCGGCGCATGCCCTCGGGGGTGCTGGCGTGGACGACGACGGGGCGGCCACCATCGTGAGCGGTCTGGACGATGAGCTTCATCTCCTCGAGGGAGTAGGACGGGAGCGCCTCGCCACGAGGGCCCCAGCGATAAGCACCGTAGACCTTGATCCAATCGGCGCCCTTGCCCATCTGACCGCGGACGGCGCGGATGAGGCCATCGACCCCATCGGCCTCCTCGGCGCCCTGGGGGACGTGCCACTCGGGAGCGAAACCCTTGGGGGCGTAGGAGCCGGTGGCGACGAGGGCGCGGGTGGTGGCGAGGACGCGAGGCCCGGGGATGATGCCCTGCTGGATGGCCTGCTTGAGCCCGACGTCAGCATCGGCGGCACCCTCGGTACCGAGGTCGCGCACGGTAGTGAAACCAGCGAGCAGCGTGTCGCGGGCGTGGTTGGTGGCGCGGGCGACGCGGAGGGCGAGCGGCTCGCGGAGCACTTGATCATTCCAGGAGGTCTCGTTGTAGGGGTGGAGAAGCAGGTGCGAGTGGCCCTCGATGAGCCCGGGGACGAGGGTGGTGCCGGGGAGCTCGACGATCTCCGTCCCGAGGGGAGCGGTCACCTGGGTGGCGGGCCCGGCGGCGGCGATGCGGTCACCGCGGACGAGCACGACCCATCCCTCCTGAGCCTTCGCGGAGACGCCATCGAAGACGCGAGCGGGGCGCAGGAGGAACACGGTGGGAGCGGGAGCCTGGGCGGAGGCCATGGAAGGCACGGCGCAGAGGATCGCAACGAGGAGACCGAGCAGGAGGCGCATGGAGAGCAGGCGAGAAAGAGGGACGAGCGAGCGACCTATCACAGGAAGCCCTCCTCCCATCCCATGCACTCATCCCTGCCAGCCTCCCCGCCAGCCTCCCCGCCAACCTCCCCGCCAACCTCCCCGCCAACCTCCCCGCCAACCTCCCCTCTCCCCTCGGGAGAGGGACGGGGTGAGGGTGCCCGGGCCCGTCCTCTCCACTCTGCCCCCCTACGAGGAGCTCACTCGTCCTGTTCGACGGCGGAGGCGTCCTTGCCGAAGGGAGGCTCGAAGGCGCCGGAGAGCTGACGCTCCTTGAGATCCTTGTCGCGCTCGAGGTCGGCGTAGGTCATGCCGGGGGACTCGGGACCGGGACGAGGTGCCTCTTCTTCGGAATGCCCACGGAAACGCGACGACAGCTTCTGCCAGATGCTCATGGGGAAACCTCCTGGCAGAGAGGATGCGCACGATGGGAGCAAGGTCCCTCCCCTGTATCCGCCCCGGGATATGGGCCGTGGCCCGCGCTGCGCATCGGACGCTCCCATGCCTGCCCGCTCGGATGGCACGTGCAATGCGGCACGCTTTGGAAGAAGAAGAGTCACACAGCGCGCCTGAAGGCGCGAAGGACGGTCAGGCGGAAGATGCACGAGGTGACGACGGGGGCGGCCGGGAAGGTGGCGTCGAGGCTGGAGCTGTCGGCGGGAGCGCTGGCGTCGAACGTGGCGACGCTGCGCAAGCTGTCGGCGGACGTGGGAGGGCCGAGGTCGCTGGGAGCGGTGCTGAAGGGCAACGCGTACGGCCATGGGCTGCCGCAGATACTGCCGCTGGTGCACCCGCTGGTGGACGTCCTGTACTTCATCACGCCGGGGGACGCGCTGACGGTGCGGGCCTTCGAGCAGACGAAGGGCCTGCGGCGTAAGCAGGTGCTGGTCATCGGGGCCACGGACGCGGAGGAGGCGGTGGCGCTGGCGCGAGCGGGGGTGGAGGTGGTGGTGGGGGACGGCTCGTGGAGGGAGACGGTGGAGGAGCTGCGCCGGGCAAAGCTGGAGCATCCGCTGCGGGTGCACGTGCACGTGGACACGGGGCTGGGGCGCGAGGGCTTCACGCCGGGGCAGATCGCCGGGGGAGAGCTGGACTTCCTGCGTGAGGCGGCGGACGTGCTGCGGGTGGTGGGAGTGCTGAGCCATTTCGCGAACACGGAGGACGTGACGGAGCAGACGTACGCCGAATCCCAGCTCGACATCTTCGAGGGTGGGCTGATGGCGCTGAGGGCGAGCGTGCCGGTGGAGGAGCCGTTGCAGCGGCACATGGCGGCGAGCGCGGCGACGCTGGTGTTGCCGAGGGCGCGCTACGACGCGCAGCGGGTGGGCATCTCGCTCTATGGGCTGTGGCCGTCGACGGAAACGAGACTGTCGGCGCGGCTGGTGTTGGGGCGAGTGCCGGAGCTGAGGCCGGTGCTGTCGTGGAGGTGCCCGAGCCAGGTGGTGAAGTGGCTCCCCTCGGGGAGCTACGTGGGGTACGGGTGCACGTACCGGTGCCCCGAGGCGACACGGGTGGCGATCCTCCCGGTGGGGTACTTCGACGGCTACGCGCGGCTGATGTCGGGCAAGGCGCACGTGCTGGTGAACGGGAGACGGTGCCCGGTGTTGGGGCGAATCATGATGAACCACATCATCGTGGACGTGACGCGGGCGACGCACGACGAGCGGCCGCTGACGGCGACGCTGATTGGCAAGGACGGGGACGAGCAGCTGCACGTGGAGAACCTGGCGGACTGGGCGCAGACCATCCACTACGAGTTCGCGACGCGGCTGGGAGCGCACCTGCGCCGGGTCGTGGTGCCCTGAGCCCCATCACCCCTCTCGGGCTGGGAACCAGGGCTCACACATTTTCCTCGCTTTTCTTGAGATGAAGGCGCAGTCAGCCCCTCCTTAGGGAAGAACCCGCCCCCGGGTTCGGCAGTCCCCCCACGAGGAGAAGCGATGAAGATCGAGACGAGTTGGCTGCGCAGGACGCTCCAGGGCCCGGCCCTGCTTGCGCTGGGCACGCTGTGGTCGAGCTGTGGTCCCGCGACGCTGGACGAGTCCCCGCGGCAAGAGCTCGGGGCGAGCGAATCAGCGGTGACGGTGGACCACCGTCCGTTCACGGTGATGACGTACAACGTCCGGCAGGTGACGGCGGACGACACGGGCATCTACAGCTGGACGCAGCGGAGCCCCGACGTCATCAAGCTCATCTCGGCGAGGAACCCGGACATCTTCGGTGTGCAGGAGGCCTCGGCGGCGGCCATCCAGAACGACCTGATCAACGCCTTCCAGGCGTCCTACGACTACTACAAGCCGCCGAACGGAAGCCCGAAGATGATCTTCTATCGCCGGAGCCGGTTCGCGCTGGCGGCGGGCACGGACGTGCAGGGGTACTTCGGCATCACCAATCCGTATGCCACATCCGACGCGTGCTACCCGAACGCGTCCGGGCGGACGGCGGCGTGGCTCAAGCTCGATGACAAGCTCTCGGGGCGCCAGTACTTCCTGGTCAACTCGCACCCGGCGCATGGCGCGAGCTGTGGCCTGGCGCGAGAGAAGAACGCCGAGCAGATCCGCGGGATCATCACCCAGAAGTCCCTGGGCCGATCCATCATCGTGTTCGGGGATCTCAACTCCGACCCGCAGAACCCGAACTCGGCGAACGACGACTCCATCGCCATGCTGGAGGGGGGCTCGCCGGCACTGTACCGCTCGGCGCGCCATACCGGAGCCACGACGGCGAGCACGGCGACCTTCAACAGCTCCTGGAAGAGCCCGAGCACCAACTACAACCGGCTCGACTACATCCTCGTGAGCGGCGGGGACATGGCCACGTCGGACCCGCTCATCGACATGAGCGAGTACGACGGCATCTCGCCCTCGGACCACTTCGCGGTGATGGCGACCATCCGTCCGGCGGTGTTCCAGGCGGGCTCGACGACGGATGCTCAAGGCAACGGGACCTCGGCGAGCACGCGGCTCTATTTCGCGGACGTGACGGGGGATGGCTGCGCGGACAAGCTCTCCTGGAACCCCACGCTGCTGGGCGGAGCGACGCAGGCCTTCCGTGGCAACTGCAACGGAACCTTCGGGGCGGCGATCGTGCACGACAACGGCGGGAGCGCGTCCAATGGGACGAGCTTCTACTTCGCGGATGTGAATGGAGACGCGTGCGCGGACAAGATCTACTGGAACCCGACCTTCGACACGGGCCGTACGCGAGTCTACCTGTCGAACTGTGACGGGACGTTCCGCTGGACGAACTCGAACGAGAACGGCGGGAGCGAGTCCGCCGCGACCACCTTCTATTTCGCGGACATCACCGGGGACAAGTGCGCGGACAAGATCTACTGGAACCCGACCTTCGACTCGGGCCGGGCGCGCGTCTACCTGTCGAACTGTGACGGGACCTTCGCCTGGTCCAACACGAACACCGACCCCGGAAGCAGCCAGAACGCCGACGCGCGCTTCTACTTCGCGGACGTCACCGGTGACGGCCGTGCGGACAAGATCCTCTGGGATCTCGCGGCGGACTCGGGGCGCACCCGCGTCTACGCCTCGAACGGCAACGGCACGTTCACCTTCCTGACCTCGCACACGGGAGGCTCGAGCAGCGTGCCCGAGACGCGCCTCTACTTCACCGACGTCAATGGCGATGGCCACGCCGACAAGCTCTTCTGGCGGCCGGACTATCGCGAGGGCCGCATCCAGGTGTACCTCGGCTCGGCGACGGGCTTCGCGGGTGGCCCCTTGATGAACAACCCGGGCTATAGCCAGTCCGTCAACACGCAGTACTTCTTCGCCGACCTCGACGGCAGCGGGGCGGCGGACCAGATCTACTGGAACTACGGGTCGGCCGACGGCGGCTCCCGCGCCTACCTGTCCCGGTACTGAGGCCTCCGCCGCTACCTCAACACCGGGGTACAGCCAAAGACAGACATGTCCTCGGTGACGGTGGAGCAGGACCACCCGGGTCCACAGGCCCGGGGGTCCACGGGGTCACACTGACGAAAGCACGTACTCGCGGTGGCGCTCCCCATGCCGCAGACATTCCCGCTGGAGCACGAGTCGGGAAGCAGGGGATTGCAGAGCGGAGCGCACCAGAAGACGGCCCGGCCCCGGGACATGCGCATGTTGCAGCGCTCGCCCTGGGGGCACGGGGTGTCGCGGCAATCGCCCTGGGAGGCCGCGAGACACTGGTACTCGTCATCCCGGACGCGGGTGCACTGTTGCCCGTCGGGGCACCCGAGCGCCTGACAATCCGGGAAGCACCCGGGGCCCTCGAGGCTGTCGGTACAGACGAAGCCCGAGGCACAGCGCACGCTGCCATCCAGGGAGCACGGCGCGGAGCACACCTGGTTGACGCAGCGCAGACCCTCGCGGCAGGAACCGGCGGGCGAGACGGGCAGCGCGTCACACGGCTCGCCCTCGCGGCGCACCCCCTCGGGGGCACAGCGGCGGATGACGGTGGCGCCGGTGGCGCCGGTGGTGACGATGCGGCACACGGTGCCGGGGAAGCAGTGGGCATCCTCCTCGCACTCGGAGGCCATGCACTCGAAGCGGCGCGTCTCGCGGTTGGCCACGCACCCCTGGCCGGCGGGACAGTCCCCATCGGTGCTGCAGCTTCCACAGTCGAAACCCTCACCGTCCCGGGTGCAGCGCATCGCCGAGACTGGCAGTCCATCCGGCGCGAGCTCCTGTGAAGACAGGGGCAGGACGGTGGCGGGAAGGGGTGGCGGAGGAGGAGGCACCTCGGGAGGAGCCGCCGGCTCGCCATATAAGGGGCGGGGCTGCATCCAGGAGGGGACGGCCTTCACCAGCCGCGAGGCGGAGGAAGCCGCGAAGCTCGCATCGAGCACGGAGGCGCCATGGAGGAGGGCTCGAGTCCGGGCGGGCTGACGGGGGAGGACGAGGGGACCGTCGGGAGGTTCCCAGGGGACGGAGCCGGGAGAAGCGGTGGCGAGCTGCCAGAGGAAGACCGCTATGCCTCCGAAAGCGAACGCGAGCGCGAAACGCATCGGCCGTGTCCGCTCACGCATGTGCTGCGCCTCTCATGTCATCCCCTCCGTGAGGTGGCGTTCCATTCACGGTGCGATGGGCCTCCGGGGCACACCCCCCGCATTATCCGAGGGAGGCGTGACGCGGTTCCGCACCAATCTTCATGACCCGATCGCTTCACTCAACAGGCGTTGATCTCACAACACATGACGTACCCCCCATCCGGCGAGCACCCGCAGGGCGAGCAGTTCCAGCATTCCTTCTGCATCGCATAGGCTGCCCCCCCGGCGAGAGCGGCGGCAGCGCCAATGGCCAACATCCAACGGCGCCAGTACGTCTTCCTGTTCATTTCCATGACGTCCTCCCGGCTCACGACTGCACTCACGGCTCCGCTCTCACAGCGCGACGCCCTTCCATCCCCGCAGCTCCAGCTCGAACCGGGCCTGCCCCTCCTCGGGCAGGGCCGGGGTGACGACGACGAGCCACCCCCACCCACCGGGCGGGAGCAACCCAGGCCCCATGCGCAGGGCCAGCACCTCCACCTCCCCTCCTCCCGCGGTATGACGCACGCGGACATCGCCGGGCTCCCAGGGCCGCAGCGGATCCGGATTCCGCACCCGCACCACGAAGCCGGACAGTCCACCGGAGTGGAACAGGCGCCGCTCCACCTCGAGCCCCGCGTCCGGCTGCCACGCGCCTGACGGGAGCAGCGGCCCGGAGCGCGCGGCGAGCACCAGCATGGACTCCGCGAGCCGTCCGGCCCGGCCCTCGCCCCGGCGCGAGCGCTGCCGCTCGGGCCACTCCACGCTGGCGCCCCGCGCGCCCCACACGCGCTCGCGCCACACCGCGGACACCACCGTGGGCGCCTCACGCCTCCGGACCGGAGCGGTCACGTCCCGGGAGACGCGGACCTGCACGTCCACCTCGGAGGCGCTGGCGGCGAGCTCGAAGGGCACCTCGGTGCCATCGGAGAGCACGGCCCGGAGCGTCACCCGCTCACCGCCGGGGAGCTCCTCGCGCGGGGTGACGACGAGGAAGCCATTGCCCACCACCAGGGGCTCGAAGCGCCCGAGCCCGTCCTCCAGGCGCGTGCGCTCCGCGTCCAGGGCGGTGTCGAAACGGATCCGCGTCGCCGTCCTGGCGGCCACACGTACCTCCTCGACCCGACCCGTCACCCCGACTGCGCGCAGCCTCGGCTTGCGAAAGCCTTGCTGCGCCTCCTGCCCCTCAGCGGAGACACGCGTGGTCAGGAGCAGCATGACGCAGAGAGTCATCTCTGCGAGTCCTGACCTCATGCGTCGCCCAACCTATGCAGCAGGGACTGACATGCCAACTCCATCAAACGGGCAATGAAACGTGAAAAACGTTATAATCGTGCAATGCGGCACAATCCCCGTGCGCGCATGCTCCCCACCCCAGAATCAAGGAGTAGAAATCATGCGGCTGCGTCATTCCCTTTCACTGACGGGTGCGTTGTTGTTGGGCTCGCTCGTTCCGGGTTGCGGTCCCGCGGAGGAGCTGGACGTCCCGGCCGAGGCCCCGGTGCTACAGGCTGCTCCCTCAGAGACGGGCAGCACGGAGCAGGCGGCGGTGTCCACGTCTGGCTTTACCTCGCACTTCCGCAATTGGCTGTCGGCCAATGGCTATGAGCCGGCGTACAACCTGGTGCGCGCGGACCTCGCGGGCGGCAGCTACGGCGGCAAGGCGAGCAGCACGGACACGGTGGTGAACCAGCCGGTCATCTTCATCCACGGCAACTCGGACAAGGCGATTGGCACGGGCACGACGGGCCAGTCGGGCTGGACCTCCTCCATCGAGTTCTTCCTGTCCAAGGGCTACAAGACGAGCGAGTTGTACGCGACGACGTGGGGCCCGGCGGACGCCTCGATGTCGGCGTACCAGTACCACTCGAAGACGAACGTGATGAAGGTGCGCAAGCTCATCGAGGCGGTGAAGGCTTATACGGGCGCCGCCAAGGTGGACATCGTCGCGCACTCCATGGGCGTGACGCTGGCGCGCAAGGCGGTGCTCGGCGGCTACGCCACGGACTCGCTGGAGGGCGGCCAGTACTACATCGGCCCGGCGCTGACGTCGTCGGTGGACACCTTCGTGGGCATCGCGGGCGCCAACCTTGGCCTCGTCTCCTGCTACCAGACGGGTCCCAGCACGCCGACGTGCGGCAACACCAACGGCCTGTACCCGGGTTACTGGAACGGCGCTGGCGTGAGCGGGCGCTCGGCGTACCTCAACAACCTGCTGGCCAGCAGCGGCTACGAGGGCGCCTTCCGCTACACCATCTGGTCCACCGCGGATGAGATCATCGGCTACGACGGGCTCGTCTACGGCCAGTACACCTCGCGCATCCCGGGCCAGACGGGCGAGAAGGTCTACTCGGGCTACCCGTATGGCCACTTCAACTCGAAGGACCTCACGCAGAACGTGCAGTTCAACATGGTGAGGAACCACACCATCCCGTAGTGGCGGGCCGGGCGGGGGACGCCTGGGTGTCCCCCGCTCCGGTGTCTGGCTTCAAGGTTGCGAGCCACCGCTGGACTCCAGCCCCTTCAGGAACGCGAGCACCTGCGCGTTGTAGTCCTGGGGGCAGTCCATCTGCACGGTGTGGCCGCACCGGTCCAACCCCACCAGCTTCGAGCCGGGGATGTTCTCGTGGCCGTAGCGCATGATGTCGCCCACCTCGCCCCCGTGGAGGAAGGGGTTGGGGATGAGGCGGTCGTCCTCGCCGTAGATGATGAGCGTGGGGACGGAGACGCGGTGGAGGCTGTCGCGCACGAAGTCATTGTGGGCGAGGCCAGTCACGGTGCGCACGTTGGCGTAGGCGTAGGAGTCGAACTCGGGGCTCTTGGCCACGCGCACGCGCTCCTCGATGAGCCAGTTGAGCTCGGGCCGCCAGCGCTCGAAGTTGGACTGGCGCACGCTGCCCCAGATGGCGGCCTCGGGCGAGCCCTTGATGAGGGCGGTGCTGAAGGAGCGCTGGAACCAGGCTTTCTCCCTCGGGCTGAACTTCTCGAAGCCGGCGGGGGAGGTGAGGACGATGGCCTTCACGTCCTCGGGGTAGCGCAGGGCATAGGAGAGGGACGTCTGCCCGCCCATGGAGTGGCCCACGAGGATGGGGTTCCGCACGCCGAGCTTCTGGGCGAGCTCATGGACCGCGTCGCCCATGGCCTCCATGGTGTAGGGGAAGGAGGCGGGCTTGTCGGACTTGCCGTAGCCGGGCAGGTCCACGGCGATGACGCGGTAGCCCTGGGCGGCGAAGGCGTCGAGCTGGTAGCGCCAGAACTTCAGGTACGAGCCCAGGCCGTGGATGAAGAGGACGGTCTGCGCCCCTTCGGGGTTGAGCTCGACGTAGGCGACCTCGGGCACGCTCGCGAGGCGGTGGGTGGCGGCGGTCTCGGGCAGGGCCGCGCGCTGGAGGGGCCAGGGCTTGCCGTCGAGGGAGGAGTAGTCGAAGTCCTGGAAGGACAGGGGCGGGCGGTCCTTGTACGAGGTGGCGCACCCGGTGGAGAGGGCCACGAGCGTGAGCAGGCCCAGAGCACGAGTCTTCATGGTCAGAACGCGTACCAGGTGAAGGTGGTGAAGGCGGCCCACGGGTTGGCGGTGACGCGCGGGTTCCCGTTGTAGAAGTTGCCGCGGAGCATGTAGCCGCCGTGCAGACCCACGGTCATGAGGTAGCGGAAGGTGTAGCGCAGCTCGGCGTTGAGCTCCGTGCCGATGATGCGGCCGCGCGCCACGCCCGGCGTGTTCTCCGGCGGGGTAACGGTGCTCTGCGCATGGCCCACGCCCAGCTTGAGGTTGAGCTTGTTGGGGATGAGGTCATACGCGCCGGTGGCGATGACGCTCTGCAGACCGAAGCCCTGGTTGGAGATGTCCGTCACCGCTCCCGTGTAGTTGTTCACCGTGCTGGTGAAGGGGAACAGGATGAGCATCTTGTGGTTGAACCACACGGCGCCGGGCAGGCCGTACTGGTTGAAGGTGAAGGCGCTGGTGTAGCGGTTGTCGCGCAGGTCCGAGTCGCCCGTGGTGAACATCCCCTCGAGCGTGACGAGGTCATTCGCGGTGCGCCCGAAGTTGTAGAGCAGTTCCAGGTTGGCGGACAGGCCGCTGATGTCCACCTGGCGGTTGAGCGCGGTGTCGGGCCGGTTGCTGCGATAGCGGCCGAGGTTGTACATCGCGAAGCCCGAGGCGCCGAATGGCCCGGTGCGGAAGTCGATGTTGTGGTGGAAGTTGGCGCCCAGCCACGTCACCCAGCCGGTGGGCCGCTCGATGGAGAACGGCGACACGCCGGTGAAGCTGCCGAGCCCCGGGGAGCCGGGACCGCTGCGCACCAGACCCTCGAAGGCATAGGCTTCCCCCTTGGTGTCGTCGCGCAGGTGCCACAGGGACAGGCCCACGTTGGTGCCAGGGGCCACCGGGTACGTGTAGTCCGCCAGGGCCGTCCACACGAACTTGAGACGCGGATCGTCCTGGGTGGCCTTGTCGGCCTGGAAGCTGCCCAGTGGCAACAGGCTCAGGCGCGCCTGGCCCCCGAGTTGGTTGCTGAAGACGGACAAGCCCGTGGCATCACTGCCCAGGAAGGTCAGCTTGTAGCCCGTGCGGATGATGTCGCCGAGCGGGGCACGCGTCGGATCGTAGACCGAGTCGTAGACGGGCTGGGTGCCGAAGAGGAGGGTGAGCTGGTTGGGGTCCTTCGTCGGGTAGAGGGCAACGTTGACGTTCTTCGTCTGGATGTTGATCTGGTCCGCGTTGAAACCACCGCCCTCGTTCTGCTGGACCACGTTGGCCGAGCGGCCCCAGAGGTAGTCCACCTCGAACTGGGCGCGGAAGCTGGCCAGCCCATCCACGAAGAGCGGGCTGTATTCGATGACCGGAATCCAGCGCTGCTCGACGAAGAATGCCTCGCGGTTCTCCACGCGCACCGAGCTGCCCGCGGGAAAGCCGATGGGCCCGAGCGACACACCCTTGAGGCCCGCCGGGTCACCGAGCTGGTTGCTCGCCGTGACGCGGGTGAAGAAGTAGTTGATGAGGACGAACTCGCGCGCAGGGGCGTCCTCCGTGCGCTCCTTCGCCTCGCGCCACTCGGCGTACGCGCCCGGCAGCGGCGTGCTCTGCGCCGCCGCGGGCAACGCCAGCCCCGTCATGCCCAGGGCTAGCGCCAGCGCGCCCCCTCGAACCTTCGTCCTGCCTGTCGTGTCAGGAACCCACCGCCACGTCATACGTGTCTCGTCTCCGGAGAGGGTGCGCGCTCGTGAATGCCGTTACGGGTTACTGGATGACGTACGTCTGGACCGCTTCGCCGGTGAAGTCCGCACCACGCTGCTTGACGGTCTTCGCTCCCACGGCGCCATCCGCGCAGCGGTGGCCGGTGGCCGCGCCTCCGAAGTAGAGCTCCAGCTTCACCTGCGTGCCATCCTGGGTGATGAGGCCGCGGCCCTCCTGCGAGAAGCCCAGGCCGCCGAAGGTGACGGTGATGTCGAAGCAGCTGCCGTCCTCCTTCACGTTCTCGATGTTGAGGATGGTGGAGGTGAACGGGGCCAGCGTGTCGCGGATGTTGCCGCGGTTGCAGTTACCGAGGGTGCCCTGGGTGGACGTGCCCTCCACCACGGCGCGCACGCTGGTGACGCTGATGTTGCCGCTGGCCACCTGCATGGTGACCTTGTTGTAGCACTGGGTGCTGGGGTCGAAGAGCAGGTCCTCGCTGATGCCGTTGGGCGAGGTGGGGATGTTGTTCCCCTCCATCACCATCGTCTTGCCCTCGAGGAACGTGCGGACCTTGTCCGCCGTGTTGTACTTGGGCCCGGTGTCCGTGACCGGCCCCGAGGGCTCCTCACCACAGCCCACCACGCCCATGGTGCACAGCATCACCGCCGACAGCAGTTGCTTCTTCATGTGACTCTCTCTCCCCCGGCGTGTGCCGGCTCGATTGACGCGACATGTCTGGGATTTCCCCGCGCGACGCAGCGGGGATGACCCTCACCCTGGCCCTCTCCCAGAGGGAGAAGGGAGGCGCTCAGCTTGCGCCAGCCGCGATGGCCCGCTCACGCAGCTCGCGCTTGAGAATCTTGCCCGCCGCGGACACGGGCAGGGACGCCACCAGCTCCACCTGCTTGGGCACCTTGTAGCGGGCCACCCGGCCGCGCAGGTGCTCCAGCAGCGCCTCGGACGTGGCCTGAGCGCCCGGCTTGAGCACCACGAAGGCCCGGCCCACCTCGCCCCATTTGGGGTCGGGCACGCCCACCACCGCGCAGGCCTGCACGGCGGGGTGCTCGTAGAGCACCGTCTCCAGCTCGAGCGGGTACACGTTCTCTCCGCCGGAGATGAACATGTCCTTCTTGCGCCCGTTGATGAAATAGAAGCCGTCCGCGTCGCGGTGCGCCAGGTCGCCCGTGTGCAGCCAGCCATCCGCGTCGATGGCCTCGGCCGTGGCCTCCGCGTTCTCGAAGTAGCCCGAGCACATGGAGGGGCCCTTGAGGATGAGCTCGCCCGTGGCGCCCTCGGGCACATCGCGGCCGTCGTCGTCCACCAGGCGCGCGTCGATGAAGTAGTTGGGCCGGCCGATGGAGCCCGCCTTGGACACGGCGAACTCGGGGCCCATGCTGAAGAGGCCCGGGCCGAACTCCGTCATGCCGAAGCCCTGCTTGAAGGGCACCTTGTGCACCGCCTGCCAGGACTGCAGCAGCGGCACCGGCAGCGGCGCGCCACCGCTCGTCACGAAGCGCACGCTGGAGAGGTCCGCCGAGCGGAAGCGCGGCGAGTCATACATCTGCTGGTACTGCGTGGGCACCGCGAAGAAGAGCGTCACCTTCTCGCGCTCCACCAGCCGCAGCATCTCCTCGGCGTCCCAGCGGCACATGAGCACCACGGTGCCGCCGCAGGTGAGCAGCGGCACCGTGTAGACGAGCAATCCGCCCGTGTGGAACATGGGCGTGTGCGTCACCGTGACGTCCCCGGGCCGCACCTCGTGGATGAGCGTGTTGAGCGTGTTCCACGCCACCATCCGGTAGCTGATGCGCGCGCCCTTGCTCTTGCCCGTGGTGCCACCGGTGAAGAGCAGGGCGATGATGTCCTCCTCGCTCACCTGGGGGTTCGTCACCTTGGAGGCGGACCCGTGCGCGAGCGTCTGGGCATACGGGAGGCTCGCGGGCACCCCCTGCCCTTCCAGGTGGACGAGCTTCAGCCCGCCGCCCACCTGCTGGTGCACGGTGGCCACGCCGTCGCGGAAGTCATCGCTGAAGAGGAGCACGCGCGGGCCGGTGTCGCGCACCAGCTCCGTCAGCTCCTGCGCGTGCAGGCGCCAGTTGTAGGGGACGAAGATGGCGCCCAGCTTGCCGCAGGCGAAGAGGACGTCCAGGTACTCCACGCCGTTGTGGGCCACCAGCCCCACCCGGTCGCCCCGGGACACGCCAGCCACATCCCGCAGCCAGCCCGCGAGCGCCTCGGCGCGCGCGTTCATCGCCCGGTAGGTGAAGCGGCCGGCCTCTCCCTTGGCCACGTCCACCACCGCGGTGTGCTCGGGCCAGTACGTGGCCCCCCGGCCCATCCAATCGCCGATGAACATGCTTCGTCCCCTCCCCAGGTGTGACAGGCTCGCTCAGGCCGTCCAGCGGTAGAGCGCCGAGGCCATCGCGAGGCCGCCGCCGCTGGCGCACAGCGCCACCAGGTCGCCCTTCTTGATGCGGCCCTGCACCACCGCGTCATCCAGCGTCATCGGGATGCAGGCCGAGCCGGTGTAGCCCCACTTGTCCATGGTCCAGTTCGTCTTGGACATGGGCTGCTCCAGCACCTTCATCGTGGCCTCGATGGTGCGCAGGTTGAGCTGCGTGAAGACGAAGTGGTCCACGTCGTTCATCGTCAGCTTCGCCCGCTCCAGCAGCTGCTTGAGCAGCATGGGCCAGCGCTCGGTGTTGAACGTCGCGGGGAACTTGCGCACGAACTGCACCGAGGGCTTGCCGTTGGTGAGCTCCAGCGTCTCCGGCGTGGCCGGGCGGTAGGTGCCGCCCGTGTAGACGCCCAGCGCGTCGTGGTACTCGCCGGCCGCCAGCAGCTTCGCGCCCATGAAGCCGGGCTTGTCACTGGCGCCCAGCACCACCGCGCCCGCGCCGTCCGCGAAGAGCGTGCAGGTCTTCTTGTCCTTCCAGTTGATGTACCGGCTCATGCCGTACGCACCCACCACCAGGATGCGCTGGTAGCTGTCGTCCGCGGCGATCGTCTTGCTCGCCACGTCCAGCGCCGTCACCCAGCCCGCGCACGCGGCGTTGACGTCGAACGTGCCCGCGTTGCTCGCGCCCAGCTTCGCCTGCACCGCCGAGGCCGTGGCCGGGCTCAGGTAGTCCGGCGTGTCCGTGGCGATGATGATGAGATCCAGCTCCTGCGGCTTCACCCCCGCGCGCTCCATGGCCTGCTTCGCCGCGGCCACGCACAAATCGCTCGTCACCTGGTTGTCCGCCATCAGGTGGCGCTGCTTGATGCCCACGTTCGTCTGGAGCCACTCGTCCACCGGCTCGCCGATGATGCGCTCCACGTCGGCGTTGGTGAGGACCTTCTCGGGGACATAGCGGCCGGTGGCCAGGATGTTGGCGTATCTCATCGGGTCGTCTTGCTCCGCGGGGCGCGCACCTTGCGCGGCCCCTTCTTGCTGCCGGTGTCGCCGCCGGACGGACGTGCGTCCATGCCGTGGCGGATGAACTCCATGGCGGTATCCAACACGTGCTCCAGGCCGCCCTTCTTGTCCCAGAGCACCCACCGCATGCCCAGGAAGTCGCCAATGCCCATCAGGCAGTAGGCCAGCGCCTCCGAGTCCATGCGCCGCACCTCGCCCTGGGCCATGGCGCGCTCCAGGCCCGTCACGTAGCCCTCGGCGAAGCGATCGTAGTAGCGCCGGTAGCACGCCTCATCCACGAACTCCGCCTGACGCACGATGCGGTACAGGTTGTGGTGGCGGCTCACGAACTGGAAGAAGGTGCGCAGGCCCTCGCGCTCCACTTCAATCCGGTCCTCGCACTCCACCACCGCCTCGGCGATGAGCCGGCGCAGCCGCGCTCCCAGCTCGTCCACCACCTCGACGAAGATGGACTGCTTGTCCGGGAAATAAACGTAGAAGGTCCCCAGCGCCACCTCCGCCTCGCGGGTAATATCCGCGATGGAGGCGTGCTCGTAGCCCTTCTCCCCGAAGACGGTCTCCGCTGCCAGCAGCAGCCGCTGGCGCGTGCGCTGGCCTCGCGGGGTCGCTGGAACGATGCGCTCGGCTGGCAAAGTTGAAGACCGATTCATCTTTCAACCTTGCGTAACACTCCCCTCGCGGTATTGTCAAAAACTGTCAATCATCCGCTGGCGCATGGACATGCAACGCATTGCGTCAGCCAGAGAGGGAACGCATGCAGCTCAAGGACTTGAAGGTCATCGTCACGGGCGGCGCTCAGGGCATGGGCGCGCACTTCGCCACGCAGCTCAAGGAGGCCGGGGCGCAGGTGGCCGTGGGTGACGTGAACGAGGAGCGGCTCGCGGCGCTGCCCGCGGGCATCCACCGCCGCCGCCTGGACGTGTCCACGGAGGAGGACTGCATCGCCTTCGTGCAGTGGGCTCACGAGTCCATGGGCGGCCTCAATGGCCTCATCAACAACGCCGGCATCCTCCGCGACTCCCTGCTGGTGAAGAAGGACCGGACCACCGGGGAGATCAAGAAGCTGTCCACCGCGGACTGGAACGCCGTCATCGGCGTCAACCTCACCGGCGCCACGTTCATGGTGCGCGAGGTGGTGGCGAAGATGGTGCAGACGGACCAGCGCCCCGGCGTCATCGTCAACATGAGCTCCATCGCCCGGCACGGTAACCGCGGGCAGAGCAACTACGTGTCCGCCAAGGCCGCGCTGGCCGCCAACACCTTCACCTGGGCGCGCGAGTTCGCTGCCTTCGGCATCCGCGTGGGCGCCGTGGCCCCCGGCATGGTCGAGACGCCCATGACGCAGGGCATGAACCAGAAGGCCCGGGACGCCCTGGTGGCCAACATCCCCGTGGGCCGCATCGGCCTGCCCGAGGATCTGTGGCTGGCGGTGAAGTTCGTCCTCGAGTGCGACTACTTCAACGGCCGCACCATCGACGTGGACGGCGGCCTCACGATGTAGGTTTGTGGACGGGCCGGCGCGGAACGGGGTCAGACCCATCCGCCCGGCTCGTGCGTTTCAGGGATATGGCGGCGCCCGACACGCAGTGGGGGGGGACGGCGCCCGGCAAGCAGACGGGCAACCCCTTACTTCCACCCTCTCCCAGCGGAGAGGGGAGCCCCCCGTGTTGCCTGGGGGCTCAAAGAAAAAAGGGTGCAAGGTGGGACTTCTTCGCCCAAGTGCAAGCGCAACAAGCGTTCAGGGGGTTGCCGCTTGGAAGTCAAGTGAGTAAATCATTTCCAGTCAGGAATAGACGGGATGCTCGGAAGGTCGAGCACGGCAGGCGGGACGCGCCATCCCAGGCGGCGGGCCCCGCGAGTCGAGGGAGCCGAGCGAACCGCACGCAGCCCGCTACTCCCGACGTCGAGGGGAACCTCGAGCCCCGCTCAGGTGTCTCAACTGAGGGGCTGGCTCAGGTGTACATCTCGAGCGCGGCCGTGCGACCGGCATCGAACTCGCGCGAGCTCTGCAGCTGCTCCAGGACCCGGGGCGTGCAGTAGAGCGTCACCATCTCGGTGGAGCCCGGCTCGCTGA
>DASQMW010000199.1:0-9685 GCA_035645295.1 Archangium sp. | reverse complement strand
CTTCCCCAGGCGAAAGGTGGAGCAGATGGGGCGGTCGTCTCCTCATCCACCCAACTTACCCGGTCTCTTCCTCTACCCAACCTGCCCGCCGGTCTCGACTATGTTGAAAAACTAGTCGGACACTCCACTAGGGTGGACTCGAGAGGTCATCCGCCCTGGCACTACCATCGGTTCTTCCCCTCCTGGTTCTCATCGCTCTGCCCCTCGGGCTGCCCGCTTCAGCTCAGGCCCAGTCCTCGATTCGCGAGCGCCAGGAGAGGCAAGTCGTGGTCCCTAGCGGACCCAATGAGCCCGTGCCGGAGGTGCGAGTGGCGGACAACAGCGCCGTCACCCTCGTCTTCAACGCCACCATCGACAGGGCCTCGGTGGAGGTGGAAGGGCGGGCGACGCGCTTCCGGTTGGTGGACCCGGGCGATCGCACCCTCTACCTCGAGCTTCTTGTGGCACCCGGGGACGGAGAGCGGCTGGGGGTGCGGGTGCGTTACAAGGACGGCGCCGCCCCCGCGTACGCCTCCCTCGCGCTCGTTTCCCACCCCACGCTGGTGGATACCCGGGTGGAAGTCGTGCGCAGGCAACGCTCGCCGGAGGTGCTGGAGGCCGCGCTGGCCCAGTGCGAGGCGGGCGAGCCAGCCACCCTGGTGCTGTCGGGCCGGTTGGACCGGAGGGGCGTCCGAGCACGGCCTATCGACATCGCTCCGAGCTCCCAGGTCCAGGCCGGCATGAAGCTGGAGGAAGGCACCGGGTACCGGGCAGGCACCTGGGCGCTGGCCGTCATCCGGGTGCACAACCTGCCCGGACAACAGCCGTGGACGGCCGGGGAGGCCCGACTCACCAGGGCGGACGGCACGCCCGTGAGGGTCGGCTCCGTCCGCGTGGACAGGCCGCAGCTCGCCCCAGGAGAGGTCGGCTTGGTGGTGGCGGAGACGGAGGTGCCCTACTGGAAGGCCGGGGAGGTGCTCCACCTCGAGCTACGAGAGAAGGGTGGCGGACGCCACCTTGTCATCGGCCCAGTGGAACTCTAGGAAGGCCGACCATGACCGCGGAGGTCCTGCACCCAGACCACCTCAAGGCTGGAGACACGGTAGGTCCCTGGCGCATCGTCCAGGTGCTGGGCCGCGGAGGCTCGTCCAGAGTCTTCAAGGTGGAGAGGGACGGCCACCCCTACTCCATGAAGATGGCGCTGCTTCCCCTCTCCCAATCCAAGGAAGAGCTCTCCGAGGAAGCCTACGTGGAGGAGGAAAGCGCCTACCGGCGGCTGGCACGCGAGGCGGCGGCCCTCTTCATCTACGCCTCCCATCCCAACCTACTGGCCGTGTTCGCGGTGGACTTCTGGCCCAACCCCACCAGGGGCTATGCCTTCATCGTCACCGACTTCGTGGACGGAGAGGACTGGCACCGGTGGCGCTGGCGCAAACACCCTCATGCCACCAAGTTGGTGGAAACCTTCTCCAGCGTGGTACGCACCGTGGGGGTCCTGCACGCACGCGGCGTGTACCACCGGGACTTGAAGGCGGAAAACATCCTCATCCGCCGGCAGGACGGCAGGCCTTTCCTCATCGACTTCGGCACCGTGCGCTTGCCGGGAGCCATGACGAAGACGCTGGGCCTGCCCGAGGGCGTCCTGCACCTGCTGCCGCCCGAGCTCCTGGCCTACACGCGCACCGAGGCGTGGAAGCGGGGCGAGCCCTTCCATGGCGGCGTCGCCGCGGACCTGTACGCCTTGGGGGTGCTGCTCTACCAGGGCCTGACGGATCTGCACCCGTTCAACCCGGAGCTGCCCGACAAGGAACTGGTGGCCGCCATCTCCACCATTCCGCCGGTTGCGCCCCACCTCCTCAACCCCCTGGCGCCTCGCTCCCTCAGCGACATCGCCATGAGGCTGCTGGAGAAGCGGCCCGAGGACCGGTACCCCCACACCGATGCGGTGCTCCAAGCGCTGGAGGAGGCCGCCGAGGAGGAGAGGACGTCCCCGGCCTGGAAGGTTCCCCTCTCCATTTCTGAGGAGAGCCCGACAGAGGTGCCGCTCGAGCAGGCGGAGGGTTCTGAGCATCCGCGGGCAGCGCAGCCGCAGGAGGCGCCTTCAGGAGAGAAGGCCAGCCCCACGGTGCGCGGCTCGCGGAGGAAGTGGCTTTTCGTCTCCTTGGCCTGCGTTCTCCTGGTGAGTGCCATCGGTCTGATCATCGGACGGGCGCTGCTCGACCCCTCATCCGCGACGCCTGGTGCATCCGCCACTGCCCACAGAGGAACCCCACCCGTGACTGACTCCACTCGCCTTGTCGCCGCCCCCCGTAGCTCCTCGCTCTCCAGCATTCTCGCCGCATGGCTGTGCACCGCCACCGGCGTGGGATGCCCCGGGGCCCAGGTGAGGCCCGAGCCGGCGGACTGCCCGGCGGACGCCGCCGAGGCCATGTTCAAGGAGCTCAAGATGCGCGAGGGAAGCTTTACCAACGCCCTCATCGATGTGACCCAGCCGGCAGAGGCTGGCGGCTACGGGCTCTACGCGGATGGTCCCATCGTCGGCCGCGTCACGAATGGGGAGGGCCTGCTGGTGGAGGGCACGCTGCTGTATGGGCGGCTCTGGACGGGTCCCGGTCTGACAGATGACCTTGGCCGGGAGTCCGTCATCGGCCGCTACACGCGCGCTGTGCTGCCGGACGGCAAGGAGTACCCCGTCTGCATCGCCTTGGGCGGCCCCCACGGGCGCATGCGCCGGAAGCCTGGCCCCAAATCGGGCACCGTCCAACTCCCGCGAGAGGCCCCAGTGAACGGTGTGTGGCGGTGGCCTTGAGACCATCAAGGGCTCCTCGCTTCAACGAGGCCCTGCGCGCGGACCTGCGCCGCTTCACCGGGGACAACATCGCGCCCTCGCGGCACTGAACGGTGCTGAACTGGAGAAAATGGACCCCCTCCCCCGTCACTCGTAGTCGACTACGAGCGATGTGCGACAAAAACACACACCAATCGTAGTCGACTACGAGTGACGAGCGCCCCTCCGGAAGATCCGCCGATTCCGCACGACAATCCGCTCTGACGCCGGGGTGTGCCCGCGCGTATCCATTGCTCATGGGAGGACGGCCATGAGGACGGATGCGGAGCAGAAGGACGTGGTGATCATCGGTGGCGGCCCGGCGGGCCTGAGCGCGGCGCTGATGCTCGGGCGCGCCCGCAAGCAGGTGCTCCTATGTGACGGCGGCTCGCCCCGCAACAGCGCGGCCGAGGGCATCCACGGCTTCGTTACCCGCGACGGCACGCCTCCCCAGGAGTTCCGGCGGATCGCCCGCGAGCAACTCGCGCCCTACGGTGTGGACATCCTCCTGGACACGCGAGTCACCACCGTGGAGCGCCTCGCCTCGGGCTTCCGGGTCGTGCTCGCGGGAGGACGCGCGGTGGAGTGCCGCCGGGTGCTGCTCGCCACGGGCATGATCGACGAGCTGCCGGACCTGCCCGGCTACCGCGAGCTGTGGGGCAAGAGCATCTTCCAGTGCCCGTATTGCCATGGCTGGGAGGTACGGGATCGGCCCTGGGGACTGCTCGCGACGAGCGCACCGGCCCTCGACTTCGCCCTCTTCCTCACCGGCTGGTCCCGGGACCTGGTGGTCTTCACCCAGGGCCTCCTGGACGTGCCCGCCGAGCAGCGCCAGCGGCTGGATCGCGCCGGCGTCCGTGTCGAGGAGCGGAAGATCCTCCGGCTCATCCCCGGCACCGGACACGGGGCGCATGGAGCGCACCTCGAGGCCGTGGAGCTGGAGGACGGGACGCGGGTGGCGCGCGAGGTGCTCTTCGCCCATCCCCACCAGCGCCAGACGGAGGTGGTGCAGCGGCTCGGCGTCGCGCTCGATGAGCAGGGCTTCGTCCGCATCAACGAGCACCTGGAGACCTCCGTTCCGGGAATCCACGCGGCGGGAGATCTCACGACCCGCTTCCAGGGCGCGAGCATGGCGGCCGGAGCGGGAACGATGGCCGGGGCCATGATGAACCACGCCCTCAACCTGGAGAACGCTGCCGCAGCGGCAGCTCGACGGTGAAGGTGGCGCCTTCGCCGAGACGGCTGTCCACCCCCACCCGGCCGCCCATCGCCTCGACCAGCTGGCGCGAGATGTAGAGGCCGAGGCCAAGGCCCCCGTACTGGCGGTCGCTCACCGCGCGCTCGAACCGGCCGAAGAGGCGCGGCAGCGCCTCGGGCGGGATGCCGATGCCCTCGTCCCGGACGGTGAGCCGCGCGAAGCCTCCCGCCTCCTCCACTCGCACGTGGACGGGATGGCCCGCCCCGTACTTGGCCGCGTTGGTGAGGAGGTTGACCAGCACCTGGTCCAGCCGGTGCGCGTCCCAGCGGCCGTGCACGGGCGCTCGCGCCTCCAGGTGCACTTCGCAGCCGGCCCGCTCCAAGACCTCCGTGAGCCGTTCGAGCACCTCGCGGGTCAGGGCACACAGCTCCACCTCGCCGAGCTCCAGCGACAACCGGCCTTCCGTCAGACGCCCCACGTCCAGGAGGCTTTCCACGAGTAGCTCGAGGCGCCCCACCTGCCGCTCCATGGCCTGCAGGCGTGGCGCGCCCACGTGGGGAGGGCGGGTGCGCTCCAACAACTGCAGCAGCAGCTTGAGGGAGGTGAGCGGGGTGCGCAGCTCGTGCCCGGCCACGGACAGGAAGTCCTCGCGCACGCGGATCGCGGCCTGCGCCGCGAGGTAGAGGTTCGCGCGCTCGAATGCCTGGGCCACCTGCTGGCTGAGCGCCAGCAGGAAGGCGCGCTCCTCGGCATCCATCGAGTGCGGGCGGGGGAAGCCGATCATCAGGACCCCCAGTGGCCCCGAGCGTCCCAGCAGCGGCAACACCGCCCAGGACTGATTGCCACTCACCTTCACCACCGGGCCCATGTCCGGGAAGTGCCGGCACATCTCCTCGACTGACTCCAGCCAGAGAGGGGAGCCCGAGCGCGCGACGCTCGCGGGGGGAAAGGGGGCATCGAGGGGTATTTCAGTGTGGACCGTCGCCATCCCCGCGGGCAGCCCCTGGGCATGCAGCCGGCGCAAGGTGCCGCCTTCCGGCTCCAGGACGAAGAAGGTGCCCGAGCCCGCGCCAATGGCCTCGACGGCCTCGGCGAGAACGGCGCGCGCCACGTCCTCGGGAGTGGGCGCGCGAGAGACGGCCGAGGTCACGGCCTGCAACCGTCCTGCCCGCTCCTGGGCCCGCTTCTCCGCCGTGATGTCCGCCACGAGCGCGACGACGCCCTCCACCTCCCCCCGTGCGCTGCGCTGCGGCATGTAGGAGGCGCGGATGTGGCGGGTGCCGCCGCGCTGGTAGGTCAGCACGCGCTCGAAGGTGACGTTCTCGCCCGAGAGCGCCCGCTCCAGGTACGGCCGCACGCCCGCGTAGGCCATCTCACCGACGACTTCGCGAATGTGGCGGCCGACCACGTCCTCGCGCGGGAGGTTGAACCACTCCGTGTAGCCACGGTTGGCGTAGGCGTAGCGGCCGTCGGGCTGGATGAAGGAGATGAGAACGGGGATGACGTCGGTGACGAGGCGCATCTGCGCCTCGTTCCGCTCGAGCTGCCGCAGGAGCCCCTCCGCCTCGGCCGCCTGCCGTCCGCGGTACGCCTGGATGACATGGCGGAGGACCACGAGATAGGCGAGCAGGCGGAGCACATGGAAGAGCCACCAGATGGCCCCCCACAGGTGACTCATCCCGAAGAGCAGGCCCGCGACGCCAAAGAGGAGGCAATGGTTGGCGAAGAGGAGATCCTCGGAGGCCCCCTCCCGCCGGTAGCGCCGCAGGAAGAAGGCGGCCGCGGAGAGGAAGCCCACGCCGCCCACCATGTTGATGAGCCGGGCCCAGGGCAGATAACCGCCGTCCGCGGAGAAGGCGTTCGGCCAGGCCCGCGGGAAGGCAACGAGGGCCACGCACAGCACGAGGGTGAGCAGGCCCACGACGAGCGGAAGGCGTTGCACGGCGCGGCTCTGGGTCCAACTCGCCGGCAGCCAGACCAGGGCAATGAGCAGGCCTCCCAGGAGGCTGGGCAGGGCGCGGGACCAGAAGAAGCCGGGGCTGACGTGGAGCCACGCGTGGGCCAGGTCCAGCAGCCCCATGCACACCAGCGTCGTGACCACCCACGGCAAGTGAGGTGCATGGCCTGGGTATTGTTGGCTCCGCCAGAGCAGTACCGCGGCCACCGCGAGGGCGATGAGTCCCCCGGCCGTCTCCAGCGAGGAGTGGAGGGGCTCATGCACCCACAGGGCCCCGCCCACGAGACGGTCGAGGCAAAGCGTGGCCAGCGCGGGCAGCACGAGGCAGAGGGCGGCGGAGAGAGGAACGGAGCGGGGGGGCAACACGCGAGGAGCGTTCTCTTTGTAGGAGGGCGACCCGCCCTGAATACCGCGCCTCACCCGCGCGGCTATAGGACACGGCGCACCACGCGTGTCGGCGGGAACTCCCGGACGTTGGGTGATGGACTTCCATGCTACACGAACCGCGGAAATGACCAGGACGAAGCCCCCGCACGGCACGAAGAAGCCCTCGCCAACCCACGAGGACTTCGCGCGGCATCAGCTCCCGGTCTGGGTGGGGCGATATGGCCACCAACGTTCCCACAACGGTCCCGCCCGGCCGGGAACCTTCACCCATTCGTATGCCGTCATCTTCCTCGTGACGCGCGGCCAGTCGACGATCCACCACAGCGGCGAGCTGGTGCTGCGAGCGGGAGACGTCCACCTCATTCCGCCGGGAGACCCGCACGGAACGCCGCACCCCGGTGACGCGGAAGGGTGGGTGCTCGCGTTCCACCCGGAGGCGTTTCCCCACGAGGACCCGAACTGGGGGAGCCACGAGGGCCTCCGGCTGGGCCCCTTGCTGCGGATCCGGAGCGGGTGCCACCCCGTGCTCCGCCCGAATGCCGCCCAACGGCAGCGTCTGGAGCGGTGGATGCGGCTCATGGAGTCCGAGCTCAACGGCGACGAGCGGTCCCGTGACGAGGCCGTGAGCGCCCTGCTCCGGTTGGTGCTGATCGAGCTGGAGCGGATGGACAGCCTCGAGGCCACACCGGACCCCGCGGGCCTGGGCCTGGCGCGGCGGGCGCTCACGTTCATCGAGGCCCACGCACTCGGGCCGCTGTCCCTGACGGAGGTGGCACGGGCCGTCGGGCGGTCCTCCACGCACGTGGCCAGCGTGGTCCGCAAGGAGACGGGCCGCACGGTGGGGCAGTGGATTCTCGAGTACCGCATGGCCGAGGCCCGGCGGAGGCTCCGGGGCACGGACGAGCAGGTGGACATCATCGCCGAGCGCGTGGGCTACGCGGACGCCACCCACTTCATCCGCCTCTTCCGGCGCGCCCATGGGCTCACCCCAGCGGCGTGGAGACGCAACGCGGCGCTTTCGCCCGGGCCCTGAGGCGCCGTCTCAGTACGGCACCCCTGCCTGCCGTGCCGTCTTCAAGGCCTGCGCATACCACTCCAGCTCCGACGCGAACTTGTTGAACCGCTTGAGATACGCCGCATCCGCGGCCACACCCGCGTCGTCGAACGCGGTGCCCACCTTGGGGACGGGGAAGCTGCTGGGGATGGCCGACATCCCGAGCTCGGCCAACATGTCGCGAAGATGCGACGCCGCGCGGATACCACCGAAGCCGCCGCCGGAGTAGGAGACGATCGCCGAGGGGCGGAAGAAATACTCCTCGAGGAAATGGTCGAGCAGGTTCACCAGCGCGGGCGGAGCGCTGTGGTTGTACTCGGCGGTGACGATGACGAAACCATCCGCCGCCCGGAACAGGGACGCCAGGCGCTCGAGTGGTTCCGGCGCCGTCCCCTTCGCGTATTCCTTGTACATGCGATCGAGCAGCGGCAGCGGGTACTCCAGCGGGTCCACCAGCGTGACGGTGTGGCCCCGCTCCACCAGTTGCTTGTGCACGAACCTCGCGGCCTTGATGCCCTGACGATCGGAACGAACCGAGCCGAAGATGATGACGAGGTTCAAAGCCATGGGAGCGCCCCCGGTCCGCTTCGGGCCCTGAGGGGCCCTACCCACAACCTGCGCACCCCCAGACCCGCATGAGAGCGGGCCCTGCCGCCGGGGGCAACCGGGCCTGGGGGCGCTCGGCCTACGGCTTGTGCGCGGCGGAGGCCTTCGCGAACGAGTCGAACGCGGAGATGACCTCGGGCGGAGCCTGCACCAGCTCGATGAGCACGCCCTCGCCCCCGAGCGGGAACTGCTCGTTGCCCTTGGGGTGGATGAACGTCACATCGAAGCCGGCCGCGCCCTTGCGGATGCCGCCGGGAGCGAAGCGCACGCCCTGCCCCTCCAGCCACGCCACCGCCACGCGCAGGTCATCCACCCAGAGGCCCAGGTGGTTGAGCGCGGGCTCATGCACGCGCGGCTTCCCGTTCGGGTCCACCGGCTGCATCAAATCCACCTCCACGCGGAACGGCCCGGCTCCGGCCACGACGATGTCCTCGTCGACGTTCTCGCGCTCGCTGCGGTAGGTGCCCTGGGGCTCGAGGCCCAGCACGTCCACCCAGAGCTTGCGCAGGGGCGCCTTGTCGGGCCCGCCAATGGCCACCTGTTGGAGGCCCAGGATGCGAAAGGGTCGTGTCGTCATGGCCGCGCACCGTCGCAGAGGGCGCGGCCTTGGACAAGGGCCCGGCGCTCCAACCTCAAAAATCCGGCGGCACCCGGCCATGCAGACACGTGATGGTGTTGGGCACGCGAGGCCCCGACCACAGCGCGTGCCGCATCCCCGAGCGCTCCTCGGCCGGAACCCCCTCCTCCACCGGCCAGTGAGGCTCCTCACCGGGGCGCAGCGAGTGCAACCCGCTCTGCCAGGGGCCGATGACGTACGTGTGCCCCGCGGCGCGGCACCCGAAGAAGCGCGTCCAGGCCTTCGCGAAGACATGCCCCCGGGCCGTCCCGAACGTCTCGCAGGTGCGGAACCACCAGAGCGCGTCCCCGCCGGGCACGAGCCGCTCGCGCAACTCCGCCAGACGCGCGTGCCACGGATGGCCCGGCTGTAACGCCCGGACGTCCATCGGCACCCGGTCGATGAGCACACAGCCCCAGTTGCCATGGCCCCAGAACTGGATCTCCGCGATGGGCTCCTCGCGCGAGCGGGCGAGCAACCAATCGAGGGCCTCGGGCCAGCTCGCCACGCCCTTCCAGTCATCGAGCCGGCCGAGCGCGCGGTACAGCACGCCGCCCACCCGCCACGAGGAGGTGAGACCCGGAAGACCCCAGCGCCCGCCACAGGTGCGGTCGTACACCATCAGCCTCGAGCCCACGCTCCGCTCAGCCATGGTCCATCCTCCGATGATTCTCTCTCGATAAGGATAGGGGGTCCGGGGTAGCGGGAGCCAGGGACTGTCAGGGCGCGTTTGTAGGATCCGCGCCATCATGACGACCCCCTCCGTCCGGCAAGATGGTCATCGCCGGGCCCTTCGGTGAGCAGCAGGATCCCACCTTCCGGGGGATGTGCCTCTACAAGACCGGGACGATGGAAGAGGCCCGGAAGCTCGCCGAGGAGGATCCAGCGGTGAAGGCCGGGCGCCTCAAGGTGGAGGTCATGGCCTGGTACACGGAGAAGGGCTACCTGGCCTTCCCCAAGGCGAAGCCCGCGAAGTAGCGCCCTGGCGAATGAATATCTCCCGGGGAGGGACGTCCCGCTCACCCAGACCAGACACCGAAGGAGTCCTTCCGAATGCGAGC
>DASQMW010000198.1:0-11981 GCA_035645295.1 Archangium sp. | reverse complement strand
GAAGCAGGCCGGCTGGCAGGGGACCACCGCGACCGGCTCGGGGTGCCGCGCGGCGGCGAGCACCGAGCCCGCGAGCAGGCCGCCTCCGCCCGTGGGGATGATGAGCGCTTCGAGCTCGGGCACTTGGCCCAGGAACTCAGCGGCCACGGTTCCCTGTCCCACGATGACGCGGCGGTCATCAAAGGGCGAGACGAAGACCCCGTGATGACGCCGGGCCAACTCACGTGCACGCTCGCTTGCCTCCTCCAGCGTGGTCCCCGCATCGCACACGGCGGCGCTGTAGGCCGCCAGGCGCTCCCGCTTGGCCCCACTGGCCGTATACGGCAGGCAGATGGTCAGCGAGTGGCCTGTCCGCGCCGAAGCATGGGCCATGGCCAGCGAGTGATTTCCGGCCGACGCGGTGAACACCGGCGTGTCGCGGGGGATGCGGCGCAGGCACGCGAGCGCCCCACGGAGCTTGAAGGAGCCGGTGTGCTGCTGATGCTCCAACTTCAACCACACGGGCCGACCGAGGAGCTGCTCCAGGAAGCGCGCCCGCCGGACCGGCGTCGTGACGACCTCACCCTTGAGCTCTTCGAGCGTCTCCGCCACCTCCTCCGGGTGGGGAAGCTCCAGCGGCCTGGACCGCATCGGCGCGGGCCCCATCATACGGAGGCCGTCCGCGGTGCCCCGCTGGCGAGCGCGAGCAGGCGCTTGAGGATGAGGGCCGCGTGGTCGCGCCCGTAGAGCCGGTCCGCGCTCGAGAGCCCCCCGACGTTCTCGACGTTGAGCTCGTTGAGCCGCTCGCCGATGAAGTCCGCCGAGTAGAAGCGAAAGCCGGGCTCCAGCGAGGCCAGCCGCTCCATCAGTGGGCGCGCCAGTCGCTCCGCCGCGGCCGGCTCGACGGGGTGCACGGTGGCCCCATGGTCCAGATTGGCGCGGAAGTCCCCCGCCGCCGGCACCTTCCGCCAGGCGGCGACCAGCTCGCCTCCGAAGACCAGGCACCGCAGCTCCCCGGTCCGCTCGACCTCCGGCAGATACTCCTGGAGCTGGATGAACCCATAGACGTCCAGCAGGCGTCGCAGGACCTGCTCGCCCTCATCCGGCGAGAACCGGATGACGTCCGTGCCGCTCGCCCGGTCCAGGGGCTTGGCGACCCAGCGGGCCGCGCCCTGGGTCCGCAGGAAGGACAACCCCTCCTGGAGCGCTCCCGTGACAAGCGATGGCGCCAGCAGGTCGCGGAAGCGCAGGTTCAGGAGCTTGGAGCCCCGGGCGCAGATGGCCCTCGGACTGTTGATGAAGAGGACCCTCCCCTGCTCCTCGACGTGGCCCAGGAGCATCAGCGCGTGCCTGAAGGGTTCTGTGACCGGAGGGTCCACGCGCACGAAGACCACGTCGAACCCATCCACCCGGGCCCGGCTCGCGCCGTCGAAGGCGACTCTTGCACCGGACAGGTCGCCCGGCTCGAAGGGGCGGCAGATGACGTACACCCCGTCGGCGCCCATGCCCAACCGCCGCAAGGTCGTCAGGGACTGGGTGACGGCGGGATGTCCGGCGAAGGCCTTCAGCAGGGCCTCGGTGGTCAGCAGGTCTGAACCGGGACCGAAGTGGACGTCCTCGGCCAGGACCCACAGCACCCTCAGCGCCCCGGGCTCCTCGGAGCGACGCTCCCTTCCGCTGGACTCAAGCCGCCACATGGTCGAGGACCCCCATCTGCCTGCAGGTGTCGATGAGCTGCGCGCACAGGAGGGGAATCCGGCTCGGCGGCGCTCGCGGAGCGAGGTAGTTCGCGATGTCCCGCCGCGAGGCACGGCCCTGGCGCGCCTTGAGCCAGCCGAGGAACTCGTGGGTCGCCTCGGGGATGCGGAAGACCCGGTCCTTGTCCCAGTCGTACGCGTAGGCCTGGGCGGCGTCGCGCACGAGGGCCACCCGGGAGGAGCGCAGGTGGAGGCCCTGCGCCGGCGGCGCCAGCGTCTCCTCCTTCTTCACCTTGAGCGCCCGGGCGAAGGCCTCGTACCGGGCGAAGACCTCCTGGAGCTCGTGCTCGCTCATCCCGGGGTCGGAGCAGACGAGCCGGTTCGACAGAAACTGGGCCTGGCCGGAGGGAAAGTGCGAGCCAGGGTCGCGCCCGGTGCCGACGACGGACAGCCCGAACGCCTCCGGGGAGCGTCCGACCTGGGACGAGGCCGTCGCCTCGAAGGGGAAGACCGCGACGGCGCGCAGCGTGTCCGAGTAGCCCTCGAGGATGCGCAGCCCCTCCAGGGCCTCGGCGTACGTCGTGGTGGGCAGATTGGGGATGAGGTTCACGTCGAGCTTCAGCCCCGCCTTCCGACAGGCCTGCAGGAACTGCTCGTTGTCCTCCTGGGTGGCCCGCTTGCGTACGAGCTTCAGGACGCGCGTGGTCATCGACTCCATGCCAATCGTCAGGCTCGTGCACCCGGACTCCACGTAGCGGGAGAGCATTTCTGGGGTGAAACCCGGGTCCACCATGGCAAAGGAGCGCCAGTCACACCGGACGCCGCGCTCGAGGAGGAGCCTGGCGAACCGGTCGCCCTGCGCTGGGGGCAACGACTCGGTGACGAGCCAGAAGGCATTGATGCCGTGCTCCTTCCGCAGGTGGGCGATTTCTCCCACGACGCCCGCGACGGGGCGGCCGTTGTAGCGGCGGGTGGAGCTGTACAGCTCGATGAAGTCGCAGTAGCTGCACTCGCCCCAGTAGCACCCCCGGGCCTGGAGCACGCCGATGCGAGGTGCCCGGAGCCGGGCCAGCAGGGCCGCATCGAAGCGGGCATAGGGCAGGCGTGCCGGGTGGAAGGCGTCCGTGGTGGCCGCGCCACGCGGCGTCACCCCCGCGCTCTCCCGCGTGACGACATGGGGAATCTCCTCCGGCCGCCAGACGTCGCGCTCAAGCTGCTCCGCGAGCGCGCGGATGGGCCCTTCGCCCTCATACCTTACGACGGCGTCCACGCACGGGAAGCGCTCGAGCAGGGCGTGGAGCCGCTGGGGCGACATGAGGGTGAGCACCGGCCCGCCGAGGATGATGCGCGCATCCGGGCGGAGGGACTTCAGGTAGCGAGCGAGTAGGAGCGTGGGACAGAGCTGGGGCCCCATGGGCACCGAGATGCCGATGGCCACCGAGTCGTGCTCCAGGAGGCGGGCCACGCCCGAGGCCTCGAAGAAGGCCTGGTACTGTCGCACCACCGCGGACGGCTCCGGCTCGCCATCGGCCAGCGCCTCGAGGTCGGCATCCAGGTACAGCGCCCGGGCCAGCTCGCCGACCATCTCGAAGCCGCGCCCGTCGTCCTGCGAGCGGTGGCGTCCCTCGCTGTCGCGCGCGAACTCTGGATTCTCGAGCAGCAACTCCGCCGCCGCGGTGCGCGCCACCTCCTGCAGGGAGAGCCGCGCCGCGCGGGCGCCCTGGACGATGGAGCGCAGCCGGGCCGGCTCGATGAGGTAGTCGAACAACTGCTCGTTGAGGTCTACCTGTACGGCCCTGAAGCCGCCCTCGGCCAGCACCGCCGCAAGGCATGCCAGCGAGGGGTAGTAATGCCCCCAGTTGGAACTCACCAGCGGCGGGAAGATGAGCACCCATTCGAGCCTGCGGCGTTCGGGCCCACTCATGACTGGGCTACCCCTCTCCGGATGCGCGAGCTGGCTGCCCCGGTGGGGTGTCGGACAGCGGGGCGAAGGACGTGTGCACCCACCCGAGCCGATGACACTCATCGAGGATGCGGGCGACCGCCTCCCGCGCAAGGCCGAGGATGCGCGCGTAGTGCGCCGCTGGGTGGGGCTCGGTGGCCTCCTGGAGAATGCGCCAGGTGGCCTCGTTGACCAGCGTCTGGCTTCCCCGCGCATGGTCGACGACCACGAACCCCTGGAGCGTGGCCTGCGGCGTGACGTGTGGCGCCCGCCGCGCCCAGGCCACCATCGGCCACCCGGCCGCCGTGCCCCGGACGGCGACCTGGATGCGGCAGCCGTCCGCCGCGCCGGGCTCATGGCTGGCCTCGACGGGCACTCCGAGCAGTGCCTCCAGCGTCCCGCACACGGAGCCGACGTGGGTCCTGCAGACCGACTCACGACGATTTGGTCCATTGTTCCGGCAGCCCCGGCAGGTGGCGGTGATGGGCAGGCCATCCACGCGCGAGAGCTCGTGGGTGGTCAGTCCACCGAACAGCGTGTCCAGCTCCGCCGCCAGGGCGCGGGGCTCGGCTGGCGGAGGCGCCGCCTGGCGCAGGGTCCGCACATAGTCGGCCCAGAACACGTCGATTGGCTCGAAGTCCCTTCGCTGCCCGGCATTCATGCCCGCTTCCTCCCATGAATGATTGTCTGCTGCCCCAGGCAGGACCACGGCCAGGTCACCGAGAACGCCGGGCCCAGTTGCGCGGCAATGGAGCCGAAGGCGCTCGCCCAGGGTTCCCAGAGGTTGTTCAGGATGTTGACGCCCTGGACCGTGACGACGTCGGCACCGTGCTCACGCAGATGCTGAAGCGCGTCCAGGGTGGGCTCACACCAGGGATGCGTGCGGGGGATGAGCCCATACGAGCGCAGGTGCTCGAAGTTGAGCGTGGGCAGCTCCTGGTGCAGCCATGACGCCAGGGTGTCGCGCACGTTGAAGCTCGGGACGGCCAGTAGCAGCGTCCCCCCTGGACGGAGCAAGCGGAGGAGCTCCTCGGTGACGGCGTAGGGGTCGGCCACGTGCTCGAGGACGAAGTTGCACATTGCGAAGTCCAGACACCCATCCGGGAGTGGGATGTCGTCGAGCGAGCACTCCACGGGCTGGATGGTCCCCGGCGCGGAGGGCTGCGCGGCGGCGGCCTGGAGGCGCGTCCGACTGATGTCGCACGCGTACACATGGTGCCCCCGTTGGGCCAGCGCGGTCGCGTAATAGCCCGAGCCGGTGCCTGCATCAAGGCACACCGCCGGAGTTTCCCGTGAGGGAAAATACGAGGACAGGATGGACAGGAAATCGCCATGACTGTCGATGAGGGGGCTCCCCTCGTAGAACGCATGTCCGAAGTAGTCGTAGAAATAGCGAATGAAGAGTTCGGCACCCCGCCCGGTATGGCGGGTGCCACTGGCCTGATCCGGTTCGATGAAGTGGGCGGCCGGAGCGCGTCCCTCCATCGGTCGAATCAGGCCGGCGTCGACGAGCTGGTTCAGCGCATCGAGGCGCCGGGGGTCCACATCCTGCCCTCCGTCGGACAGGAGTTCCCGTGCGGGCCGGCCTTCCGCCGCGCGGAGGACGGAGGCGGCGGCGGTGCTCAACACCCCCACGGGCTCGCCCGTCTCGTCGAAGGTCAGGTACGAGCCATAGTAGAAGGGAGGGACGAAGACCTTGAGGAGCACGAACTCTCCTCGGCGGCCCAGCCGTGTGTCGAGTGCACTCACGGCTTCGTCACTGGGGGCGACCTGCGCCTGGACTGTCATCGGTGAAATGCCTCGCGAGGGGGCCTCGCCGCTCTGGTATGGGATTGCGGTTGATGTACGGCATTCGTCCCGGCCAATGATTCGCCGGGGACGAACAGGGTGCGGTAGCTGAATGCGAGCCGCGTGCGTGTGAAGCTCGCGGCGACGACGGTGAGCCGCCCGCGAAAGGGCAGCTCGTCCCACGTAAACCGGGCGCTCCCGCCTGGCGTCAGGAGCGGGCGGGGCTCGACGGACCGGGCACGGTGGATGAGGATGCGACCGGCCTGGACGTCCGGGCCGGTCGCGCAGTGGACCTCGAGCGCCGAGCGCTCCACCCGGGCCGAGGGAAAGGTCTCGGGGGGCTCCTCCGCGCCACACCAGTCCGCGAGCGTGCCGCACCGGTCACACTCATCCAGGTATGCGTTCACCTGCCCGCTGGTCCGTGGGGTGAAGACATATCTCACCCGGCGCCCGGCGCACACGGGGCATGCCCCCGCCTCGTGCCAGGTGCTGTCGCTGGAGGCGCAATGGAGGGTTTGCATCCAGCGGCCCTGCTGGATGGAGCCCCCGAAGTCCGTGAGCAGGGCCTCCCGGTAGCGATGGGTGGTGCGCGCCGCCACTTCCAGCAGACCGTCCCGCTCGCGCTCGGCGAGGGCGCTCGCGACTCTGGGGTCGGCGGCCCTGGCCAGCGCGCCCTCAAGGTCCTTGAGGGCGGGAGCAATCGCCGCGGCGGAAGGAATGGCCAACTCCCAGCGCTGCACGGTGTGATGGAGGCCCGACAGCCAGCGCACCTCTCTGGACAGCGCCACGAGCAGGTCCGTGGGGCACGGAGCCGTCGCACGTGGGCCCCCCCCGGTGCCAGGCCCCCGGCTTGGTGGCTTCATGGGGGCACGGGCGGCCGAGGCCGCGGAGATGGCGGACTCGGCGCGGCCGAGCGCGATGAATGAGGGCGGCTGCATCCCGCTCTCGCGGAGCACGGCATTCAAACGCGTCGTCAGACTGCCCAGGGTCGTCCCTTGCCAGATGAGCGCGGACAGCACTTCGAGGAACTGGTCTGTCGGGCCGGAGAGATTCCGGAAAGCTCCGATGATGCTGGCGCCAGCGGCCAGCATCCGCGAGGCCAGGTGGTACTGCCGCGGAACCACGGAGTCCCCCAGCCTGGCGGAGCTGCACGTATTCAGGACGACCAAGTGCGCGCCGATGGCTTCGGGGGGGATGCTCTCGCCCGCGAGACACGCTCCCGGGTCCGCGGCAAGCCAGGCCTCGCCCAGGGCGGCACAGTGCTCGGCTCCGTGGCCACAGACAACCAGCGCCCGAGGAGGCGCGGCGCCCGTCAGGCGGGCAACGAGCCCGGGAGCACTGACCCGCACGTTGCCCGAGGGATGGAGCTCCCAGGCAGCTGAGTCCCAAAAGGCGCCAATCACATCCACATCATGACGCTCCCTGGCACCGCCCTGCATGGGAGCCGCGAATGCCTCCACGGGAAGGACTGCTGTCCCTCGTCCCTCCGCCTCCAGGGCCCATTCCGCGAGGCGCTGGGAGACGTCCACGGAGAGCTCGGACCATTGCCCCACGAACGTGACGTGTGTCCGCTCCGTGGATGCCAGGAGGGCAGGCAAGGCCCCCGCGTCGCGTAGTACCTGGACGGCCTGTCCCTCCAGGAAGGCAGGAGGGACATCGGCGCCCACTGACGCGGTCAGCGCATAGAGGGCACCATCATCCGGTGGGGGCCTGATTGGCATCGCGGAACACCGGGCTCCTCCCGGACGGTCCGTCCGGGTCAGGGGTGAGCCATGGAGATGCGAGAAATGCTTTCCGGGGCCTCGTCCCAGGCCAGATGCGGAGGGGCTACGCCGTCAGTCTGCCAGCGGAGCCCTTGTCCGTGTCCGGCCCTTCGCGGCTCATGCTCAAAGCTTGTACTGCATCAGCAGACCCGAGAGCCGGTTCAGCTTGTCACGGACGGAACCGAGGTCCGCCGCCTTCAGCGCCTCGTCGTCGCGAAGCTCCGAGATCAGCTTCATGGCCTCGCTGCCGCCAGTGCCCAGGAAGTGGAGCTGACTGAGCATCGTCCCTGACGTGGTGGGAGTTCCAGACGTCGTCGCCGTCTGGGGGGTGCCCGTGGTGGTCGTAGGCATCAGCGTCGTCGTCGTGTACGGCGTCCCCGAGGTCGTCGTTGGCGTACCGGTGGTGTAGGGGGTTCCCGTCGTCGTGTACGGCGTCCCGGCCGTTGTCGTATACGGGGTTCCCGTCGTCGTATATGGGGTGCCGGCGGTCGTCGTGTATGGGGTTCCCGTCGTGGTGTATGGGGTGCCGGCGGTCGTCGTGTATGGGGTTCCCGTCGTGGTGTATGGGGTTCCCGTCGTGGTGTATGGGGTTCCCGTCGTGGTGTATGGGGTTCCCGTGGTGGTAGTCGGTGTGCCGGTGGTCGTCGTGTACGGCGTTCCCCAAGTGAACGTGTTGGACATGCCCTGGCCTCTCTGTGTTTGGCTATCTCCCCTACAGCATGCATTCGCCTGCCAATGCACAAGCTGCCCGATGGAAGCCCGGCCATGACAAGCAGGGTGCTGCACTCGCTGAATTCCCTGGATGTGCTGGCATTTAAAGACCGACACTCGTTGCCGTCAATAGCGGCCAGACATACTGCCAGAAGATGTCGGACAATGGACAAATTTATTTCATGACAGGAGTGAGGGTTGCGATGGGGGCCATTCTCAGACACGCCCTCGCGTCTCCTTCATCCCGGCCGGCATTCGTCGGTCGCCGCGCGTTGCGGATGAGTGCGCTGGCTCTGTGGTCCGGGGCTATGTCCCTGTGCGCTACTTCGCCGGGGACGGCGGTTCCAGCAGCTCCAGGTCGAGCTCGCTCAGCTTCGAGAGGACGCGGTCGAACCTGAAGGGCGGCGGTGTCTGCGGATACACGTAAGCGGTGTACGGGTCGCACAGGGTCCGGAAGAACGGCTCGAAGAGGCCCGGCGTCAACAGCCCGACGAAGCGCGTGTAGTGGCTGTTGAGCTGGTAGGCGTGAATCGTCCGCGCGGGAGCGTGGACGAAGTCGCCCGGCGACAGGGTCAGCGTCTCGTTGTTGACCCACATCGTCATGGAGCCGTCCAGACACAGAAAGGTTTCCGTGTGCTTCTCGTGGAAGTGCGTGGGTGGCTCCTGGGCGAGCTCCCCGAGCCGATGCGCGTGCGCGGAGATCCAAGCCCCATCAAGCGCTACATCCTGGGCTACTGTGGTCATGACGGCACCACCGCCATCACGTTCAAGAACGTGGCCACCCGCGTCGTCTGCCAGAACACCATCGGCGTCGCGCTCGGAGAGAGGGACGGAGCCGAGTGGCACATCATCCACACCACGAGTGCCCGGGTCCGGTTGGAGGAGGTGGGCCGTGCGTTCCGTCGCCTCGTGCAGGGCTACGAGCGCTTCGCCGCTCTGGGGGACCACTTGGCCATGACCCGTTTCTCCGAGCACCAGCTGCGGAAGGTGCTCGACGCGGTGCTGCCCCTGCCCCAGGACGCCGTCAAGCACCCACGCCTCGCATGGAAGTGCGACGCCAACTGCCGCTCCGCACCCTTCACCTGCTCGGCGAGCGTTGTACCGTGAGCGAGTAGTCCGGTTCCTTCCTCCATCATCCGCGCACGCTCGAAACGATTGACCGGCGCCCCGACCCCATCACAGGCCTCAAGGTAGCGGTGATGGTGCGCACGGTGCTCGCGTACCTCTTGGGGCCGGTCTCGCGAGTAGGAGAAGTCGCAGATCCGGCAGCGGCCAGCTCCGGTTTCGATGAAATTACGCGTCATGAGTACCTCCCTTCACGGGACATCGGCCTTCCCTGTCGGACAGCGGCCCGTCTCCGCAGCCCAAGGCAGTGGTGGCGGCGTCACGATGCGCAGCCGGTTCCGCCCGCGCCAACGCAGGCACCTAGTGCAGCCCCAGCCGACCCACATCGCGCAGCCCAACACGTTGACGAGGGAGCCGCAGCTCGAGCGAGGGCACTTGAAGAACACGCGCTCCCCGCCGTAGCTGGTAGGGCTCGGCACGCGGGCGAGGTTCACCTCAACTGTGAAGCCGAACTTCTCCAGCCGGATCGACCGTGCTTCTCGGAACTGCGCAGGCTTCTTCTGCGCCCGCACCATCGGAAGTTTGTCACGGCCCAGCTCGATGCGGTGCTCCTCCAGCAGCATTTCGAAGCGCCGGGTCATGCTGTCCGCTAGCTTGGTGAGAACCCTCACGACTTCAAGGTCCCGCCGGCCCAGAGCCTCGCCCGCCGCCGTGTCGATGAGGTCCATCTGGGTGTGGGTGACGGCCAAGGCGCGTACAATGGTGCGCCGCCGGGTACCATCCCCATCTGGCCCCGCGAGCGCCTCAGCCAGGCCACGGGCGTGCTCCACGAGCTGTGCCGCGCCGCCGGTGGTGAAGCTGGTGACCGCGAGCTGGTCCAATGCCGGCAGGCCCAGCCGGGGCTGCTGTGGCGGCTCCGCGCGCGCGAGGGCGGGCTCCTCAGTATTGGGAGCGCATGAAGCGAGGGAGCACGCCCGTCAGCAGGAGAAGGCCGAGCGGGACGAGGAGGCCGGGAGCTCCGCTGCCCCGCCCCAGGAAGCTTGACGGCCTCGCTTTCCGAGACTGACCTGCCTCCGGCATTGGCTGTCCCGCGCTGGCACGCCCGCCTCATTGAGAGCCCGCAATTCGGGCAGCGCACCCCGGCGGCACGGTCCGGGAACGCAATCTCGTCAATCGAGGAGGCCTCCGAAGCCGACCTCGAACATGGCAGTTGGGATCAACCTGGGGAGCCACACGCCTGCTGTTTGAGGGCGGCCCTGGACAGCGCCTCGTCGGTCCTCGCGGTGCAACACCGCGATGCGAGCGGACCGGCACATCGCCGTTGGACGTTCCCACGTGCCTGGGCACGAACGTGGCGTCGTGTCGTCAAGTCGCAGTCCCCTGATCTCGGCCATCGAAGGTGTCCGCGAACAACTCCAGGAGATGACAGCCGTTCTCCAGAGCACCGCCAGCACGCTCACGCAGGAGCGTGTGCTCCGCCCCGCGCCCCCGCGCTCGCTCCGCGACGCGCACCTCCTCAGCCTTCGGGAGGCAGCGCGGCGCCTGGGAATGGACCGGAAGACCACCCTCATGAAGCTCATCTGCACGGGGCAGCTCCGGGGCGTGGAGACCGGCGGCAGGCTCCGCATCCCGGCCTCTGAAATCGAACGGTTCACGAAGCTGGACCGGCCGGGCGAACCGCCCCCTACCGTTCCTGCTGGGGCTCCCCCGGCGATGCCCCAGGCCAGGAAGACGCGCCAGCGGCGGCGCCCGCGCCCAGCTGCGAGCCCCGACATCCGGGACCTGGACTTCTAGAAGAGGATGGGCACGCGCCCGGGCACGGCGAGCGTCGTGTAGAAGCGCGCCGTCGTGCGCGGGGCGCGGTGACCCAGGTAGTCGCCCACCTGCCCGATGGTGGCGCCGGCCTCCACGGCCCAATGGGCCACGCTGTGCCGGAGGTTCGCGGGCGTGAAGACCTTGACGTCCGCGGCCTTGCACGCGCGCTCCACGGCCCCCAGCAGTCGCCAAAAGCCCACGGGCCCGTGCGCGCGGAGTCGCCGGGCCGCCTCCGAGACCTCCGCACTCACGCGGGTCCGGTGCATATGCCCGGACTTATGGCGAGGAATCGTGAGGACGTCCCCCTCGACGCTGCCGCTGACGATGAAGCGCTCGAGCGCTGTCGTGTGCCAGCCACACGTCCCGAGCACCTTCAGGGCATCCTGGTACGGCGGCTCCGCATGAGCCAGCGCCTTCAGGAAGTCCTCCTTAGGGACCACCTTGCTCCGCCGCGTCTGCGCCGCCTTCGCCTGCGGCACGGTGAGGTGGTGCAGGGTCGGGTCCTCGCCGGCGGTCAGCCGGTGCACCCCACCCTGCTCATCACGGAAGCCGTTCTTGCGCAGGTAGCCGTAGAGGGACTTGATGACCGCGATCTTCGGAGCGCGGCACTTCGCCCCGCTCAGGGCCTCCAGAATCCTCTCGACGCGCAGCTCGCGCAGGTTCACCGAGCCGAGCACCTCCTGCCACCAGGCCAGGTACACCTTCTGCTCGTGGATCTACTTCGCGCTGTCAGGTCGTCGGCCCCGGTCGAGACCTTGAACCGGCGGCCGTTCACCATCTTGGAGATGTAGTAGGTCGGACCGCTGGGCCCCTTGGGCTTCCTGCCGCGCTTTCCGCCGGGCCCGGGGGCACCGCCGCCCTCCTGGGCTGCGTCCGCCTCCACCTGGGCGTCAGGCTCCCCGAGGTCCTTCTAATTGATCTCGCCCCCGGTCCAGGAGCCCCTGAACCCGCCTCGACGTTTCGCCTTCACGACAGATGCTCCCGTGGGGGCGTCGGGCACCGTTACCCAACAATTTCCCCAACAGGGCCAATAAAAAAGGCCGGGTGCTTTCGCAACCGGCCCGGAACCTCTTGACTTTATTGGAGCCGACATCCGGATTTGAACCGGAGACCTACTGATTACGAATCAGTTGCTCTACCAACTGAGCTATGTCGGCAAAAGGTGGGCGCGGAGTACCACGCCGGTGCGGGTGGGGCAAGGACAAACGAGCAGCCCCGTTC
>DASQMW010000197.1:0-25140 GCA_035645295.1 Archangium sp. | reverse complement strand
GGCGCTCGGCCTCCAGCTGGATCTGCCCTACCTGGCGCGCCTTTTCCTCGAGGAGGTGGACGCCGAGTTGATCAAGCGGATGCCCATCAACTTCGCCAAGCAGGCGCGCATCCTTCCCCTGTCCGTGGACGGGGACGCGGTGGCCCTGGCGGTGGCGGATCCGCTGGACACCACCGTGTTGGACCATGCGCGCATGCTGCTGGGCCGGGACATCCACCCGCGCATCGCGCTCGCCTCCACCATCGTGGACGCCATCAACAGCGTCTACGACCGCGCCACCAACGAGGCCGAGCAGCTCGTGGACGAGCTGCATGCGACGGATCTGGACTCGCTCGCCCAGGAAATTGAGGAGGTCAAGGACCTGCTCAACGACGAGGGTGACGAGGCGCCCATCATCCGCCTCATCAACTCCGTGCTCTTCCGCGCCGCCAAGGAGCGCGCCAGCGATATCCACATCGAGCCCATGGAGCGCGAGCTCCTGGTGCGCTTCCGCGTCGACGGCGTGCTGCAGGAGATCATCAAGCCGCCCAAGCGCTACCAGAACGCGATCATCGGCCGTGTGAAGGTGATGGGCCAGCTCAACATCGCGGAGAAGCGCCTGCCCCAGGACGGCCGCATCCGCATCAAGCTGGCCGGACGCGACATCGACATCCGTCTGTCCACCATCCCCACCACCTACGGCGAGCGCATCGTCATGCGCTTGCTGGACAAGAACACCACGCTGCTGGATCTGACCGAGCTGGGCATGGCGTCCCAGATGCTCGCGCAGATGGAGCACGTCATCCGCCGCCCGCACGGCATCGTCCTGGTGACGGGCCCCACCGGTAGCGGCAAGACGACCACGCTCTACGGCGCGCTCTCGCGCATCAACACCCCGGACCTCAACATCCTGACCGTCGAGGATCCGGTGGAGTACCAGCTCAAGGGCATTGGCCAGATGGCCATCAGCCCGAAGATCGGCCTCACCTTCGCCCAGGGCCTGCGCTCCTTCCTCCGCCAGGACCCGGACGTCATCATGGTGGGCGAAATCCGCGACAAGGAGACGGCGGAGATCGCCATCCAGGCCTCGCTGACGGGCCACCTGGTGTTCTCCACGGTGCACACCAATGACGCGGCCAGCGCCATCACCCGTCTGGTGGACATGGGCGTGGAGCCCTTCCTCGTGGCCTCCTCGCTCACGGCCGTGCTCGCCCAGCGTCTGGTGCGCCGCGTGTGCCCGGACTGCCGGGTGCAGTACTCGCCCACCGACGAGGAGCTCAAGGAGCTCACCCTCAACCGGGCGCTGTTCAAGGAGCGCTACGGGGTGGAGAAGATCTACAAGGCCACCGGCTGCCCCTCGTGCAACCAGAACGGCTACCGGGGCCGGACCGGTATCTACGAGCTGCTGCTGGTGGATGACACCGTGCGCCAGTTGGCCCTGAAGAACGTGGACGCCTCCACCATCAAGAAGGCCGCCATGAGCCACGGCATGCTCACCCTGCTGGATGATGGTGCCCGCAAGATTGCCCTGGGCGAGACCACCATCGCCGAAGTGCTCAGCATCACCCAGGAAGACCTCTAACGGACTCGCGCCCCACCTCTCCCGGAAGGGAGAGGCTCGGGGCTCGGTTTTACTCCGCGACCCACCATGCCAGTCTTCGAGTACAAGGCCCTTGATCAGGCCGGTAAACCCATCCGCGGAATGCTGGAGGCGGACTCGCCCAAAACCCTGCGCTCGCAGCTGCGCAAGGACGGCAAGTTCCTCACGGAGGTCCTCGGCCAGGCCGAGAACGGCCGTGCCGGCGTGCGCAAGGGCGCCAACGCGGCCCAGGCGGACCGCGAGGTCAACTTCGGCAAGATGGCCCGCGGCCGCATCACCACCGACGACATCGCCATCACCACGCGCCAGCTCGCCACCCTGCTGGGCGCGGGCGTGACGCTGGTCGAGTCGCTCTCCGCCCTGGTGGACCAGGTGGAGAAGGAGCGGCTGAAGATCATCCTCTCCGAGGTGAAGAGCCGGGTGAACGAGGGCGCCTCCCTGGCGGACGCGCTCGCGGTGCACCAGAAGGTGTTCGGCTCCCTCTACGTGAACATGATCCGCGCCGGCGAGCACTCGGGCGCGCTGGATGCCGTGCTGCTGCGGCTGGCCGACTTCACCGAGAGCCAGTCCAAGCTGCAGCAGAAGATCATCGGCACGATGACCTACCCGGCCATCATGATGCTGGTGGGCGCGGGCATCCTCACCATGCTGATGGTGGTCGTCATCCCGAAGGTCACGAAGATCTTCACCACGATGAAGGCCACCCTGCCCATCACCACCCGCATCCTCATCTGGGGCAGCAATTTCCTGCGGGACTGGTGGTTCATCATCTTCCCGCTCATCGCGTTCGCCATCATCTCGGCCGTCACGTACTTCCGCAGCCCGAAGGGCAAGCCGGTGTGGGACCGCTTCGCCCTCAAGGCGCCCATCTTCGGCAGCCTCCTGCGCCTGCTGGCCATCTCGCGCTTCGCCCGCACGCTCGCCACGCTCCTCAAGAGCGGCGTGCCGCTGCTCACGGCCATGGACATCACCCGGAACGTCATCACCAACTCCATCCTGGCCGACGTGGTGGAGAAGGCCCGCGACGCCATCCGCGAGGGCGAGAGCATCGCCACGCCCATCAAGCGCTCGGGTGAGTTTCCGCCGCTCGTCTACCACATGATCGCCATCGGCGAGCGCTCCGGACAGCTCGAGGACATGCTCCTGTCGGTGGCGGACAGCTACGAGAACCAGGTGAACGTGCGCATCGGCGCCCTCACCTCCATGCTCGAGCCCCTCCTCACGGTGTTCATGGGCGTAATCATTGCATTCGTGGCCTTCTCGGTCCTGATGCCGATTCTGCAGGTGAACTCGGCCATCCGGTAACGGAGGCTTCACGATGAACAACACGCTCGACCGGTGGATCCAGCGCGTCACCCTCGTGGCGCTGCTCGCCTTGACGGCGGCGCTGCTCACCGTGGGGGTGACCCTGTACGCCTCCGACTCCAAGGCCGGTACGGCCGGCAGCACGGCCCCGCCGCACGACATTTTGACAGAGACCACCCGCTAACGGCCCGGTGACTTGCCGAAAAGTCACGAGAGGAATGACCATGAGCGACAAGAAGACGAAGCAGCAGCGCCGCCGCCGCGGCATGACCCTCATCGAGATCATGGTGGTGATCACCATCCTCGGTCTCATCATGGCCGCCGTGGGCGTGGCGGTGATTCCCAAGCTGGACGAGGCCAAGCAGGACACGGCCCGGCTGGACATCGCCAACATCCACAACGCCCTGAAGCTCTACTACACGAAGAAGGGCAAGTACCCCGACACGGGCACCGGCCTGAAGGCCCTGGTGGACACGCAGAACCTGGAGAAGGTCCCCACGGACCCCTGGGGCAACGAGTACGTGTACATGAACGAGGGTGGCAAGCCCGTCCTCATGTCCTACGGCGCCGACGGCACGCAGGGCGGCGAGGGTCCCGACGCGGACATCTCCTCGCGCGACACGGGCAAGAAGTAGCAAGGAAACGGCAGCCATGACCCTCGAGCACGCTTCCACGCAACAGCAGGCAGAAGAGACGGCGCGTCCGTCCCGCGTGGGGCGGCTCCTGGTCGCCGCCGTCATCCTCCTGGCCACGGCGGGTGCCTTCGGCATCGCCAGCCTCACCTTCGACAGGACGCTCAGCCCCCTGCAGCGCCAGGCTCGCGCGGAGATCCGCGGGCTGGAGGGCTACTTCAAGTCCTACCACCGCATCACCGGGCGCTTCCCCTCGCAGGCGGAGAACTTCTATCCGCTCCTGCAGGTGGGGCTCATCAAGGACGTCCCCAATGATCCCTGGGGGCGCACCTACCAGTACCGGATGTCGGAGCAGGGCAAGGGATACATCGTGTCCTACGGCTCGGACGGAGTGCCCGGCGGCACCGGTGACGCCGCGGACCTCATCAGCGGCGGCGTGCTGAACAACGCCATCGTCGGCACGCCCGAGCAGCAGGAGGCGGCGAAGGGAGAGCAGCCATGAGCACGCTCGCGCAACGCAGGGCCCGGGAGCGCGGGCTGACCCTCATCGAAGTCTGTATCGCGCTCGGCATCGCCTCGGTGCTGTTCGCCGCCGTCACCGTCTCCGTCGGAGCCCTCACCGGCGCCAAGGCCAAGGCGTCCGCCGCCGAGCTGGCCGGCGTCATCCGCTCCATCTACGACACCGCCGCGCTCAGTGGGAAGACGTGCCGGCTCGTCTTCGAGCTGCCCGATCCGAAGAACGAGGAAGGCGTCACGCGCTACCGCGCCGAGTGCGCCGCGGGCAACGTCACCACCTCGCGCGACCGTGACGACATGCTGAAAGAGGAGAGCCGCGCCCGCGAGGACGAGAAGCGTGGCCAGAAGCGGAGCGATCCGCGCCGCAACTTCACCCGGGGCGGCGATGACATGCCCGGCCTGGATGAGATCCTCGCCCAGGAGGAGGGCCGCGTGGAGAACGCCGCGCGCTTCTCCGAGTACACCGCCGAGGAGGTCCGGCCCCGCGAGCTGCCCGCGGGCGTCAGCGTCTCCGTGTGGACGCGCCACCAGCGCGAGCCCGCCGAGAAGGGCGTGGCCTACCTCTACTTCTTCCCCCAGGGTTTCACCGAGAAGGCCCAGGTCTACGTGCGCCAGGGTGACAACGTCTGGACGCTCGCCGTGTCGCCACTGACGGGTAAGGTGGAGATCGCTGGCGAGGCGCTGGAGGTGCCCAAGTCATGAGACGCTCCCGTGGCTTCACCCTGTTGGAGACGGTGGTGGCGCTCGCCATCCTGGCGCTCGCGCTCATGGCCATCTTCGACATCAACTCCGGCGCGGTGTCCAACCACGCGTACGCCAAGAAGCTCACCGTGGCCACGATGCTGGCCCGCTCGAAGATGACGGACCTGGAGCAGAAGCTCTACGACGAGGGCTTCTCCAACGACGACGACGAGGAGTCCGGCGACTTCTCCCAGGAGGGTTGGGACAACTTCAAGTGGCGGGCGAAGATCATCGCCCCGAAGACCGACGGGGTGTCTCCCGAGCAGCTCATCGGCGCCATCTTCAACCTGCCCATCGGCGAGGGTGGAGACATGGGCGGCCTGGCCGCCATGTTCGGCGGCGGGGCCGGGGGCAAGGACGGCAAGAGCGGCCCCTCGCAGACCACCAGCAACCCCATGGCGGGCGCCGCGATGGGCATGGCCCAGCCCATGTTCACGCAGATGGTGCAGCAGATCACCCAGACGGTTCGCGAGGTGCACCTCACCGTCTACTGGAAGGACGGCACGCAGGTGGAGAGCCTGGACCTCGTCACCCACGTGGTGTCGCTGGGCCCCGGCTCGGACCGCAACGGCGGCTTCACGCCCACCAACGGCGCGCAGTCCGGGGACGTGGCCGGCCAGTGGTCGGCCCAGGGCGATCCCATGTGCATGGTGGTTCAGGGCGTGCCCGGCTCTGGCGGGCAGATGATGCACCCGCAGACGGGCCAGCCGCTGGTGCGGCGCACGGAATGCCTCCAGCAGCGCGGCGGTGGCGCCGGCGGCATGCCGCCAGGCGGCAACCCGTTCGGTGGAATCCGGGGAGGCACGCGATGAAGCGCTCCGCACGCCGTGGCTTCACGCTGATGGAGGTCATGATCGCCGTGGCCATCACCGCCCTCATGGGCGCGATGGTGGGCATGGCCTTCCAGACGGGCTTTCACGCCAAGGAAGTGGTGGAGGCCGAGGCGGACCACTACCGCATGCTGCGCGCGGCCATGAACCGCATGGCGCGGGAGATCGGCTCCGCCTACGTGAGCGACCGCTACGACGCGCAGCGCTACCGCGACCAGAACGACCGGCCCACCAACTTCATCGGCGAGGAGGATCAACTGACGATCACCACCTTCGCCCATCAGCGCCTGTACACGGATGCCAAGGAGTCCGACCAGGCGATCGTGGAGTACTCCGTCCAGACGTCCTCGGAACGAGGGGCCAACGGTCGGATGGATCTGATGCGCCGGGTGAATCCGAATGTTGAAGGCCGGATGGACCGGGGCGGAACCTCGGATGTGCTCTTCGAGGGAGTGAAGAAGCTCGAGTTCGCCTACTGGGACTCCGAGCGAAAGGAATGGGAAGAAGAGTGGGACACGCGCCGCACGGAGCTGAAATCCAAGCTGCCCACGCGTGTTCGTATCACCCTGGTGGCGCTCGACGAGAATGGCAAGGAGACGCGCTACACCACCCAGACCCGTGTGATGCTGAACACGGAGCTTCCCAGGTACTGAGATGACGAGCCCCAACCACACAGAGGCCCGGCCGGCAGGCGCCCGCCGCGATGCCCGGGGAAAGCGCCGCGAGCGCGGCGTGGCGCTCATCATCGCGGTGGTGGCCATCACGATCCTCACCGTCGTGGCCACGGAGTTCGCCTACAACACCCGCGTGGACCTGCAGCTCGCGGCCAACCAGCGCGACGAAGTGCAGGCCATGTACATGGCCCGCTCCGGCGTGGCGCTCTCGCGCCTGCTGCTGCGCTTCCAGAAGCAGGTGGACCAGACGCCCATCCCCAATATCGGGGGAATGCTCGCCCAGCTCACCGGCGGCGCGGGTGGTGGCGCGGGCGGTGGCGCGGCCCCGGGCGGGCAGAAGCCCGCCTCCTCGCTCAACATCCAGCTGTGGAAGCTGGCGCGTGTGGACTGCCACATGCTCAAGGGCCTGGTCGCCGGTGGTGGCGCCGAGGTCGAAGACGAGGACGATGACGCCCCTGCCCCTCCCCCGCTCGACGAGGAGGATGACGCGGCGCCGGGCGAGCTGTCCCTGGGTCCCTCCAGGCGCTCCTTCGGCGGCTTCACCGGCTGCTTCCTGGCCACCATCCAGGACGAGGAGGAGAAGCTCAACCTGCACCGCCTCAACGCGGGCACGGGTGACGCGCTCCCCACGGCGATGCGGTTGATGGACCTGCTCGGGGACAAGCGCTTCGAGTTCCTGTTCTCGCGCGAGGACGCCAACGGCGTGCGTGTCATGCCGGCGGACGTGGTCATCGCCATGAAGGATTGGGTGGACGAGGACAAGACGCAGTCCGCGTTCGACCCCACCAACGCCGTCAGCCCCTTCGCCGCCGGCTTCTCCGACGAGAACGGGCCCTACAGCCGGTTCGACCCGCGCTACGAGGCGAAGAACGCGCGCTTCGACAGCATGGACGAGCTGTACCGGGTGCACGGGGTGAACGACCGCTTCATGGCGGCCTTCCGGGACCGGCTCACCGTGTACCCGGACATCAACTCCAAGCCCAACGTCAACACGGATGACCCCATGATGATGTACATGGCCATCCTGTCGGCGGCGGATCCCGCGCGGCCGGACCCCCGGTTGAGGGACCCGGTCTTCGTCCAGGAGCTCATCTCCCGCATCCGCGCGGCGCGGGCCTTCAGCTTCTTCGGCATGGGCGTGGCGGATTTCGTGAGCGCCATCGAGGCCGCGGGCATCGCCGTCAATCCCCAGCTCAAGGCCAATGTGGCCGGCAACCGCCTGCTGGGCGACAAGAGCAACACTTTCAGCATCAAGTCCGTGGGAGAGGCGGGGTCCGTCCAGAAGACGATCACCGCCGTGGTCCGGCTCGACGACGGGCTCGGCAAGCTCCTGTATTGGAGAGAGGAATAACGATGGCCCGGATTCTAGGTCTGGACCTGGGCAGCCACTCCGTGAAGGGGCTGCTCCTCGACGCGAATACCCGCCCCCCGGCCGTGAAGGCCTGGGCCGAGGTGCGCCGTGGCGAAGGTGAGCGGCTGGAGACGCTGCGCACGGCGCTGCGCGAGCTGCTGGCGCGCCCGGAGCTGCGCAACCCGGATCAGGTGGTGGTGGCGCTGCCCGGCCCCTCCCTGGTCACCCACCAGCTCGCCCTGCCCTTCACCGACCCGAAGCGGATCGAAGCCACCATCCCCTTCGAGGTGGAGAGCCAGATTCCCTTCGACTTGAACGAGGCCGTCTTCGACTACCAGGTCGCCTCGCAGGTGAAGGACAAGGGCAGTGAGCTGCTGGTGGGCGTGGTGCGCCGCGAGGAGCTGGCCACGCTGCTGCAGGTGCTGAACGAGGCGGGGGTGGACCCGCGTGTGGTGACGCACCCGGCCATCACCTACCAGAACCTGCTGCTGCAGCAGCCGGGCCTCTTCGTGGGCACGGACGCGGAGGCGGTGGCCATCGTGGACATCGGCCACGAGCGCACGACGCTGGCCATCGGCCGGCCGAGCGGGGGCGTGGAGTTCGCGCGCACCTTCGCGGGTGGCGGATACAACCTCAGCCGCGCGCTGGCCACCGAGTTCCAGACGCCGCAGCCGGAGGCGCACCACTGGAAGGAGCAGCACGGAGCGCTGGCGAGCGCGGCCTCGGCCCAGGGGCCGGATGGCGAGCGGGCCGCGGCGGCCTTCGTGCGGGGCCTGCAGCCGGTGCTGCGCGAGCTGCGCCCGTCCTTCAAGGCCTTCACCGCGCGCACCCGCCGTCAGGTGGGCGCCGTGCTGCTGTGCGGCGGTACCGCGCGCATGCCGGGCCTCGCCGAGCAGCTCAGCAAGGACCTGGGCATGCCGGTGCGCGTGCTGACGCTTCCCCAGGAGACGACGGCCGCGGTCCCCGCCCCGGATCAGCCGGCGGTGATGCAGGCGTACTCGCTCGCGCTGCGCGGCCTGGCCTCCGGCGCCAAGGCGCCGCGCTTCAACCTGCGCCGCGGCGAGTTCGCCTTCAAGGGTGACTACGACTACGTGAAGGACAAGCTGGGGTTGCTGGCCTCCTTCGCCGCCACCCTGCTGCTGCTGCTCATCGCCAGCGGCGTGGTGCGCAACTCGGTGCTCGCGCGCCGCGAGGCCCAGGTGGACGCCGTGCTGTGCGACGTCACCCAGCGCATCCTCGGCTCGTGCGAGAAGAACTACGACATCGCGCTCAACCGCCTCAAGGGCGTGGAGAGCCCGGCCGCCGCGCTGCCGAAGCTGTCGGCCGTCAACCTGCTGGCGGAGATGACGCAGCGGGTGCCGGCGGACGTGTTGGTGACGTTCGACCGGATTGACATCGACCTCGAGCGCATCAGCGTGCGAGGCCTGACGGACAGCTCCAAGCAGATCGACACCATCTCCACCGCGCTCAGGGGCCACCGCTGCTTCAAGGAAGTGAAGGAGGGCAAGGTGGAGAAGACGCGGGATGGCAACAAGGTGAGCTTCCGGCTGGACATCCAGGTGCAGTGCCCCGAGCAGGCACGGGCCGGGGAGGGCTAGGACATGGAAAAGATTCGAGCGATCCTCAACGACGCCAAGGCCTGGTTCGAGCGGCTGAGCAACCGGGAGCGCCAGATGGTGCTGGGGACCGGAGGCGCGGTGATGGCCTTCGTCCTGTTCGTCATCATCTTCTCGTTCGCCAGCAGCGCGGATGCCTACCGCAAGCGCACCGAGCAGAAGCTGGCCAAGCTGCGCGAGGTGCAGGCGCTGGCGGCCAGCTACCGCGAGGCCACCCAGGAGCGGCAGGGTGTGGAGCAGCAGCTCACCGGCAGCGACGTGCGGCTGATGAGCTACATCGAGGAGAAGGCCACCCAGGCGGGGCTGACCGTGCCCAACATGACGCCCAAGAACGACGTGGGCATCGGGGATGGGCAGATCGTCGAGAGCTCGGTGGAGCTGACGCTGACCGACGTGGACCTGCGCAAGCTGCATGACTTCCTGTCGGCGGTGGAGCGCGGACCGGGCGTGGTGAAGGTGAAGAGCCTGCGCCTCGAGCCACGTGACGCCTCGGAAACCCTGACGGCCTGGACGACCGTCGCCACCTACAAGATGAAGCAATGACCATGGCTGCTGAGACGACCAAGATCGCCCGCTGGAAGCTCGCCCTTGGCTACGGTGCGTTCTCGCTCGTGGCCTTCCTCGTGTGCCTGTTCCTGACCTTCCCGTACGACACGCTGCGCAAGCGCGCCGTGGACGCGGCGGCGGACTCGGGGTACGCGCTGCGCATCGGCTCGCTGCGGCCGGGGCTGCGCGGGCTGACGGCCACCAACGTGCGCATCAGCAAGGTGCCCAACGGAATGACGCCCGAGATGCACGGCATGCTGGCCAGCAACACGGCCATGCTGCCCGGCCCCGAGGAGCTGGGCGAGCCGCTGAACGTGGACTCGGTGGCGGTGCGGCCCTCGCTGCTGCCGCTGGGCGTGACGTTCCACGCCAATCTGCTGGGCGGCAGCGTCAGCGGCAACGTGGGCGGGCTGAGCGACGTGCAGGTGGCGGTGAAGCTGTCGGACCTGGACACCTCCGAGGGCAACCTCAAGGGCTTCAGCGGGGTGGACCTGACGGGCAAGCTGAACGGCTCGCTCAACCTCACCCTGCCGAAGACGCGCGGGCAGCCGGACCTGAGCCAGGCCAACGGCCAGCTCGTGCTGGACACCAAGGGGCTGCTCATCCAGGGCGGCAACGTCATGGTGCCCATGTACGGCACGCCCACGCCCATGGATCTGCCGAAGATCGCGTTGGGTGACATCGACGCGCGCATCAAGATCGAGAAGGGGCTGGGCACCGTGGAGGCGCTGCAGGCCCGGAGCGAGGACCTGGAGGTCCTGGGCTCGGGCACGGTGAAGTTCGGCCAGCGGCTGGACGTGAGCCAGCCGGACATGGATTTCAAGCTGAAGGCCGAGCCGGAGTTCGTGAAGCGACTGGGCCTGCTCGGCGCGGGTCTGTCCATCCTGCCCCCGGACAAGAGCGATCCGAAGTACCGCGTGGCGCACCTGGGCGGCTTCTTCAACCGTCCCAACTTCGGCCCCGCGCGCCAGCAGCCGCAGATGCGTTAGTCCCCTGCTCCGGATGGCCCGGACCGCTCTGCGGTCCGGGTCCAGCAGGTGGACGACTCTTCGGGTCGCCCGGAAGAACACTACCCCAAAAATCATCTCTGGTGGTTGCGTGCGGGATACTCCACGGGTTAGGAGTGTCGCGTGACTTCACAGGGAGGGCTCGATGCCAGAGCTGGTGTTCTTTCGTCGGGGTGAGGAGGTGTTGAGGGTGGGGCTGGGACGCGAGCGCATGGTGCTCGGTCGCGGTGAGAAGAGTGACGTCGTCATCCCCGACCCCGAGGTGAGCCGCCGGCAGGTGGCCCTCGCGTTCGACGGACAGCGCTGCACGCTGGAGGATCTGTCCGGTAAGGGCACCCAGGTGGCCGGCGCCTCCATGACCAAGGGCGAACTCGCCGATGGCTCGGACATCACGCTCGGCCAATGGCGCGCCGTGTTCCGACTCCACGGCGGCGGCGAGTCCGAGGCCAGCACCGAGGTCGGCAACCACACGGAGCTGCAGCCCCGTGACTCCGTCTCGCGCTGGCAGCCCGCCCAGGCGCGCATCCGGCAAGGCGCCGAGGAGACCGTCCACAAGCTCACCGGCGACAGCTTCACCGCGGGCAAGGATCCGTCCTGCGATCTCGTCATCCAGGACTCGTTCATCTCCAGCCGCCACCTCAAGGTGACCCGGCGCGACGGCCACTTCCACGTCCTGGACACCAACTCCACCAACGGCACCTGGCTGGGCCCGGTGCGTGTCTTCGAGGTGCAGGTGGGGCTGCCCACCACGCTGCGCCTGGGCCAGACGGACCTCATCCTCGAGCCCGTCACCCCGGCCCGCAAGGAGCTGTCCTTCCACGGCATCATCGGCGGCGACCCGTCCGTGAAGCAGCTCGTCGACCTCATCGAGCGCGTGGCCCCCTCCTCCGCCGCCGTGGCCATCCTCGGCGAGTCCGGCACCGGCAAGGAGTTGGTGGCCCGCGCCCTCCACGAGTGCTCCCAGCGCGTGGAGAAGCCCTTCATCCCCGTCAACTGCGCCGCCATCTCCAAGGAGCTCATCGAGAGCGAGCTGTTCGGCCACGAGAAGGGCTCGTTCACCGGCGCCACCAACGCGCGCAAGGGCGCCTTCGAGGAGGCTGACGGCGGAACCCTCTTCCTCGACGAGATCGGCGAGCTGCCCGTGGATCTCCAGGCCAAGCTGCTGCGCGCCCTGGAGAGCGGGGAGATCAAACGCGTGGGCGCCAGCAAGCCCTCCCACGTGGACGTGCGCGTGGTGGCCGCCACCAACCGCGATCTGCTGGCGGCGGCGCGCGACGGCCGCTTCCGCGAGGATCTGTACTACCGCCTGTGCGTGGTGCCCCTGCACCTGCCGCCGCTGCGCAACCGGCGCAGTGACATCCTCGGCCTCGCCGAGCATTTCCTGCGCATGTACTCGCCCCGCGGCCAGACGGTGCGCCTCACCCCCGCCGCCATGGATCGGCTCCAGCAGCACGGCTGGCCGGGCAACATCCGCGAGCTGCGCAACGTGGTGCACCGCGCCCTGCTGCTGCGCAAGGGCACCGCCATCGACGCCCCCGACATCACCTTCGACCAGGAGGTGAACCGCGAGACGGGCGTGTCCGTGCCTGAGCTGCCCCCCGGCATGACGCTGGAGCAGATGCTCCTCAAGCTGGAGCGGCAGATCGTCGAGGCCGCTCTGCGCCGCTGCAACAACAACCGCGAGCGCGTGGCCCGCGAGCTGGGCGTGGCCCGCTCCACCCTCTTCAAACGCCTCAAGGAGTGGGGTCTCACCCGCCAGGAAGAAGAGCCGGAGTAGGTCCGCTCCCGGCTTCCAGACCCTTTAGATCCTTTTCGCGGCCCATTCGTTTCAACCTCCAGACACCCGATGAGGGTGTTCAGGAGGCACACATGATGGATGCCGCGGTCATCGACATTCCTCCCTTCGCCGAGCTGTACCGCCAGTACCGCACACGGGCACTGGCCATCGCACGCCGCATCGTGGGGGATGCGGACGAGGCGGAGGATGTCGTGCAGGACGTCTTCACCCGGCTCGCCCAACGCCCCAGCGGCTTCGATGGACGCTCTTCGTGCTCCACGTGGCTGCATCGTGTGATGGTGAACAGCAGCATCAACTGGCTGCGCGCCCGCAGGCGCCGCGAGCGGTTGCAGCACGAGCCCGAAGCACCCGCCTCACCCGAGGCCCACGCCGTGGGCTCCGAGATGCAGCGTCACTTCGAGGAGGCCCTCGACAAGGTCAGTGAGCAGCAGCGCCAGGTGCTGTGGCTGCGGGAGATGCGCGGCTACAGCTACCCGGAAATCGCCGCCATGCTGCGCATCCCCGAGGGCACCGTGAAGAGCGCCCTGCACCGGGGCCGTCAACGCGCCCTCGCCGAACTGGAGGAGCGCGGTCAGCAGCCGTGAGGCCGCTGTGAAACCCGTGGGGGTGCCTCGGGGTCCGAACCCGGGACACGTGGCACCCTCACCCCGTCCCTCTCCCGGAGGGAGAGGGGAAATTGGGGCAGTGGGGTTTCTTCTTGTTTCTTCTTCGTCAGTCCTCCGTCTTGGAGCCCACGAAGTAGTCTTCCTTGTCGCGGAACAGCAGGTTGAAGCTCGTCAGCGAGCCGTAGATGCGGGTGATGTAGCTCTGCATCTCCACCTTCTCGGCGTCCGACAGCTTCGGGTGCGCGTTGAGCTTCTGCTCCATCACCCGCAGCTTGTCGCGCACCATGACGATTTTGTGGAAGAAGGCGTCGATGGGCAGGTCCTTGCCCTGCACGTCCGTCTTGCCGGGCACCAGCTTGATGCTTCCGCCCTCCCACTTGTTGGCCAGCGGCGGCGCCTCACCGCCCTCGCCTACTGCCTCCCGGATCAGCTCCATCAACTCCGCGCGCGTCATGTTCAGCTCCAGGCCTTCCAGGTCCACCACTTCGTTCGGATCCCGCTCCCGCCGCCGCACCACCGGCGCCACGCCGCGCACCGTCCGCTCGCGCCGCGCCGTCTCCGCAGCCGCCTTGGCCACCACGCCCCGGGGCAGGAACTTGTTGCACAGCGGCGCCGAGGGCGGGAACAGCCCCCGCTCCGCCTGCAACCGGCAGACGCCCACCCAGCCCCGGTGATCCACCGAGTGCGCCGCCCACAGCTTGCAGTTGCCGCACACCTTCTCCTCCGGTCCGAAAACCGGCAGGGGCGGCGGCACGCTCCCAGCGCCGTCCGACATCAGCGGCGCTCCTGGATCATCTTGGCGCCCTTGCGGACCCCCAGCTCGCGCAGCAGCCCGTCGGCGTCCTCGACCTGATCCAACAGCCACAGCACGTAGCGCACGTCCACGTTCACGTTGCGCGCCACGTCCGGGTTGTAGCCGAAGTCATTCGCCACGTTCTCCCACACGCGGTCGAAGTTGACGCCCACCAGCTGGCCCTGGCCGTTCACCGTGGGGCTGCCCGAATTGCCGCCCGTGGTGTCCGCGTCCGCCAGGAAGTTCACCGGCACGTCCTTCAGCCGCTCGTCCATCCACGGCCCGTACCTCCAGGCCTTGGCCGCCGCGGCCACCTTGTCCGGCACGTCGAAGGGCTCCTGGCCCGTGTGCTTCTCCATCACGCCCGCCAGCGTCGTCTGCGGCGTGTAGAAGGCCCCGTCCCGAGGCGTGTAGCCCTTCACCTTCGCGAACGTCACCCGCAGCGTGCCGTTGGCATCCGGCGCCACCGGCTTGCCCGCGTGCGCCATCACCGCCCGGCGCCACTCGGGCATCAGCCGCACGTTCGCGCCCGCCCGCCGGTCCCTCTGCTCCTCCAGCGCCACCACCTCCGCCGACAGGTCGAGGCCGAAGGTCAGCAACGGATCCTTCCGCGCCCGGAGCTGCGCCTCCGTCTCACCGGCCATCTTCTGGCGCTCGGCCAGGTCCAGCACCTTGGTGTGGGCGTACAGGGCGTCGAGCTTCGCGGACACCTCCTTCTCCGCGTACGTCCGGCCGAAGTGCTTGTCGATCGCCGCGATGCGCTCCCCGTCGCCGAGCCCCTGCGCCCGCCGCACCAGCGCGAGGAACATCCGCTTGTCCGCCGCCGTGAAGAGGTTCTTCTGCTCGCGCTCCAGCCGGTCCGCCAGCCGGGGCAGCTCGCGCTCCATGAACTCGGGCCGGCGCTCGAGGTCCGGCTTCGCCCGCTCCTGCGACAGCCGCGCCAGCAACGTCGCCAGCGCGGGCGCCTTCACCACGCCCCGCACCGAGTCGAGGAGGAACTCGCGCTCGAACGTCTTCGCCCGCTCCGCCTGCAGCGACAGCAACTCCGCGCGGGCCTTCAGCGCGCCCGCGTACTCCTTGCGCTTCTCCGCCCAGGCCACCACCGCCGCCTCGGCCTCGCGCTGCTTCTCCACGATGCGCCCGCGCTTGAGCCCCGCGAGCTGTCCGCCCGAGTTCTTGTAGCGGTTGTGCAGCCCCTTGAGGTGCGAGGCCACGGCGATCTTCCCCGCCGGATCCTTCTCGCCCTCCTCCTCGAGGATGCGGATGAGCTCGCCGTACACGTCGATGACACGCGGGTAGTAGCGCGCCTGGCGCTCGGCCATGTCCTCGGCCAGCAGCGCCCGGAAGGTGACGCCGGGGTAGCCCAGCACCATCACGAAGTCGTCCGGCTTCACGCCCTCGGTGGCCAGCGGGAAGAAGAACTCCGCCTTGTAGGGCACGTTCTGCGGGCTGTACTTCGCCGCCGAGCCGTCCGGCGCCGAGTAGGCCCGGATGATGGAGAAGTCACCGGTGTGGCGCGGCCACATCCAGTTGTCCTCCTCGCCGCCGTACTCGCCCACGGCGCGCGGCGGCGCGTACACCAGCCGCACGTCCGCCAGCTCCACCGAGTCGCTCAGCACGAACTGCACCCCGCCGTCGAAGCTGGCCACCCTGCAGCGCGTGGCCGGACGCTTCTCGCACTCGGCGACCAGCTCCTTCTCCTTGCGCTCCAGCGCCTTCTGGCGCGTGAGATCGTCCGCGCCCTTGGGCACCGCGGCGAACATCTCCTTCGTCACGTCCTTGAAGCTGCGCGGCACCTGGATGCGCGAGCCCTTGCCCGGCAGCTCTTCCTCGCGGCTCTTCGCCAGGAAGCCCTGGGTGATGAGGTCGCGCTGGGGCGAGCTGTGCTCCTGGATGATGGGGAAGACACAGTGGTGGTTGGTGATGACGAGGCCCGTCTCGGCGATGAAGGCGCCCGTGCAGCCGCCCACGTTCACCGCGCCCGCCAGCAGGCCCGTGCCCCGCTTGGGATCCCACAGCCGCTGGGGCGGCACCTGGAGACCCTGAGCCTTCAGCCACGCCGGATCGAGTTCGAGGACCTGTTGGGGGGTCCACTTCCCTTCCCCAGCCAGAGCCGGGGCAGCCACGAGTGAAAGGAGCAGGAGCGTCTTCTTCATCGTGCCCCCTCCCTACCGCGTCTTCCGCCCGCTGGCGATGGTCTCGGGCATCCGGGGGCGCGGACGGGGTACATACCCTCACCCCAACCCTCTCCCAGCGGGAGAGGGAGCACACCTCTAGCCTGCTCTCCCTCCTGCCAACCCAGGGAATGGAAGAGGACTCCTGAAAGAACCCGGGGGCAGGCGTGTTCTGGGACCCGCATGCAGACCTCGAGCGGCTCCAAATTGGACTTCGGCCGGGTGGCCCTTCTCCTCGTGGTTATGGGAGTGGGCTGGTGCTTCTGGGACTCGCCCGCGGTGTGGCCCCTGAAGTTGCTGGTGGTGATGATGCACGAGAGTGGTCACGCGCTCGCCACCCTGCTGGCCGGAGGCGCGGTGGACCGCGTCTCCCTGGCCGCCAACGACTCCGGTGCCTGCCTGGCCCATCTGCCCACCGGCCTGATGGCGCAGGTGGCCGTCTACTCCGCCGGCTACGTGGGCAGCGCGCTCGCCGCGGCCTTCCTGCTGCTGGCCACCTTCCGCTTCCGGCTGCGCCGCCTCGTGCTCGCCGCCTCGTGCGTGGGGCTCGCGGTGATGGGCGTCCTCTACGCGGGCGACAGCTTCACCTTGGCCTTCTGCCTGGGCACCGCGCTCGTGCTGGGGCTCGCGGCGAAGTACCTCCCGGATGGCGGCGTGGACATGCTCAACCTCTCCCTCGCTGGCCTCTCCGCCCTCTACGTGGCGTTGGATCTGCGCTCGGCCCTGTGGAATGGCGCCGCCCGCTCCGCCACCGACGCGGCCCTGCTCTCCCACCTCACCCCCGTGCCCCCCTGGGGATGGGCCGCGCTCTGGTCGTTCATCTCGCTCGCGCTGCTCGGCCTCTTCGCCCGCTGGTCCCTGCGCGCTGCGCGCCCCGAGGGTCTGGGCTACACGCTGACCTCCAGCCGCCGCTAGGCGCTCAGCGCCTCGGGCGCATCCGGTAGGCCACGAAGGAGGCCACGTCCGGAAAGGCGAAGTACGGGTTGTGCTGGCGCACGTCGCTCATGGCCGCCACCGGCACGTTCGCGTAGTCGTGCCCGGGAAAGAGCCGGGTGCTGTCCGGTACCTTGAGCAGCACCTGCGACAGCGAGCGGTACATCGCCTCCGGGTCTCCCCCGCGCATGTCGCACCGCCCGCAGCCGTTGATGAAGACGGTGTCCCCCGATACCAGCGCGTCCTGAGCCAGCAGGCAGTGCGAGCCCGGCGTATGCCCCGGGGTGTGCAGCGCCTGGAAGACCCGCCCCCCCACCGTGAGCGAGTCCCCCGGCCCGAGCGGACGCAGCGCCCCCGCCGCCAGCTCGCGCAGGTCCGCCGAGAAGTCCACCTCGGCGCGCTGGGCGTACACCGGTACGTCATGGCGCGCGAGCAGCTCCGGCAGCCCGTTGGTGTGGTCCCCGTGGCAGTGCGAGACGAAGGCGCCTACCAGGCGCTTGCCGTCCTCCACGAGGGCCTTCTCGATGGCCGGCACGTCCCACGCCGGGTCCACCACCAACACCTCCGCCGAGTCCTTCGGGCCCACCAGGTACACGAAGTTGTCCATCGACCCGAGCTTCAACTGGCGCACGTACAGAGATTCCATCGGCATCCTCCAGGCGGCGCTCCGCCCCACGGCGTCCGGCCCTCCACTCTACGCGCTCCGACGGGCCGGGGGACGGCTCTTGAGGAGGAACGGCGCTTCGCATTTGAATGTGCTCCCTTCACCCCCGCCGAGGAGGCCCCTCTTGAAGAGACCGCTGCTCGCCCTGGCCCTCACCCTGCTCGCCACGAGTGCCATGGCCAGGGACCGGGCCACCTTCCGCCATACGCCTTCGCAGGACGAGGAACGTCCCGTGGTGGTGGACGCGACGGTGGGCCCCCAGGGGAGCGACTTCGCCCTGCGGCTGCGCTTCCAGAAGCCGCCCTTCGGTCAAGAGTGTGGCACGCGCTGCGCCAACGCCACCGTGCTGCTCGACACGGATGCGAACCCCCGCTCGGGCCTGAAGATCTCCGACAAGGCGCCCGAGAACGGCGCGGACCTGGCCATCATCGTTCAAGGAACGCGCGACATGTCCGGCGCGAGCTCGGACAGCTACCTGCGTGTGAAGGTGCGGCAGCTCTCGGACGGGGCCCGCACCGTGGAGGAGGGGGAGCTGATCGCCGAGCTCGACCACCGGCGCGACCCCGAACGCATCCACATCGACGACAGCACCGTCTTCCTGCTCATCGACGCCAGCAACAACCTGCCCTCGGGCCGCAAGGTGCGCGTCGTCTACCATCCGCCCGGGGGCAAGGCGATCCAGGCCACCATCCCCGGCATGCTCAGCGGCAGTGCGAACAGCGGCAAGGTGATGATCTTCCGCCGCGGGGGGTGGGGGAAGGCCCGCCAGGTCCAGACCGAGGGCAAGTAGGCGCGGGACCTGCCCACGAGCACCGCCGGGCCGCTCGTCGTTCAGCGCCCGGCCGTCACCGCCTCGAGGTTGTCGTCATCCTCACGCCCCTCCCAGTCGAGCAGGTGGTACGGGTCGATGCCGGCCAGGACGGGCTTGTGCGGCACCGTCACCGTGATCGTCTGCTCGCCGGAGCGGATGCGATGCATCCGCACGTCCAGCGGCGCGCTCAACTCACCGGCGCCCTCCTCCGCGGGGCCGAAGACGCCGATCGGCACCGGCTCGTCCATCGGCACCTCGGTCTCCACGCCCGCGCTGTCGTACACCACCTTGCGCGCGCGCACGTCGAGCGTCACCTGCCACGTGCCCGCCGCGGTCTGCTCCGCCGTGGCCCGCTCCGTCTCGAGCTCCCAGAACGTGTTCACCTCGAACAGGTCGTGCAGGAGGGGCTTCAACGAGTCAGGCGTGACCGCGCGGAGCTCGCGATACAGGTCCAGGGTGGTCGCCCGGGGAGCCCCGGCCGAGTCGTGCGTCTCGATGAGGCGCCGGAGGGCACGGTTCACCTGATCCGAACCGACGTACTCGCTCAAGGCGTACATCGCGAAGGGACCCCTGCGGTAGGCGAGGTATGGATCGAGCGCCCGGAGCAAAGGTTCACCGCGGCGGATGGGCGGGTACGGATGGGGCTGCCGCATGAAGGCCAGGAGCCGCCGGAGCTCCTCGTCCCCGCGTGACGCTTTCACGACCTGCATCGCGGAGTACCAGGCGAGCCCCTCGCTCAGAAATGGCGCCCCCTCGACGTGTGCGTAGGGGAGGGTCCACTGGTGCGCCATCTCGTGCGCCATCACCGCGAAGGGGAAATCGAGGCTTCCCTCTTCATCCTTCGGAGTCCAGAAGGGGAAGCCCTCCCCATGGGAGATCATACTGGCCTCGGCGTGCAGCCCCGTGCCGAGGCGGCCGGGATGCTCGACGACGCTGAGGTGGCGGTACGGATAGGGACCGAACTGCTCGGTGTAGTAGTCCAGCGAGGCCCGCACGCTTCGCATCACGCGGTCCAGGTGCGCGGTGTGTTCCGGGTGATGGAAGATCCGGATCTCGACATCCTTCCACCGTCCTTCGTGCACCCCGTAGCGGGCGGAGAAGAAGGCCCACTCCCTTCCGATCGGGGCCGTGGTGGAATAGTGGAAGTAGCGGCGGCCGCCTTCGGTCCACGTCCGGCGCAACGCTCCCGGCGCGACGGCGACCTGGTCCTCGTCCGTCCCCACCACCGCCTCGAACGAGATTCCTCCACCGCGCTCCGCGGCCTCGCGCCCTTCGGCGTCGTGGAGAGAGGCGAGCACCGGGCGCGGCTCGAGCCCGTGCGCCCGCCGGTCCGTGGCGCTCAGGAGCTCGCGCTGCCGCTGATAGCCGACGAAGGGGAACCACGCCCCACTGGTGAAGACGCTGCCGTTCGCCACCACCGAAGGGTCGACACCGCGGTTGCCGAAGCCACGCCGCTCGACATGCACCTCGAAGTCGAGCCGTAGCGTGTCGCCGGGCGCGAGCGGCCTCTCGAGGGCGTAGATCCGGTGGCCGTGTTCCTCGTCGTCGGCCGTGAGCGTCGCCGTCCGGTCGAAGGTGACCACTCGGGTCTCGACCCCCCCTATCGCCGTGGCCACGTGGATGGAATCGATCGGCAGTGCGCTGCCGTTCACCAGACGGTAGGAGCCGCGGATCTCCACGGCCCGCCGCTCGGGATGGATCTCGACTCGCAGGTTCGTCCCCGTCAGCAGGGGCTGCGGGATGCTCTCGTACCGCTTGTAGCGCCGCTCGTACTCGGCGCGCCGCTCGGTGAGGTCGGACCCGCTGAGATACGGGTTCAGGACGTGGGTGTTATAGAAAATGAAGCCGCCCAGCGTCAGGATGAGTACCGCCGCCGCGCCGGCAACCCAGGCCGTGGGACGCGTGAAACGATGGCGCGCCAGCTGGAGCCGCACGCCGAGGCCTCTCTCCTTGCCGCGCCCCCAGAGCAGCCTTGCCACCACCGCGAGCAGCAGCGCCCACGCAGCCCAATAGAGCTTGAACCACAGCCACGGACCGAGGAACGGCCCGAAGCCGCGCATCTCCGTGTAGGACCACCCCGGGCCGGCCCCGTAGACGAGCAGGTTGTGCTCGAGCCCGAGCATCGCCGCCAGCAGGGCGATGAACACGAAGGCCATGATGGCCACCAGGTGACCGATGTACTTCTGGTCCACCAGCACGTGCACCACGAGGGCGAGCAGCGCGAAGAGGAGGTATTCGGGAAGCTGAAGCCCCCACAGGACTTTCAGGTACAGCCCGAGCTCGAAGTCCTGATGACCCCGTATCACCTGAGCCAGCATTCCGGCCGCCATCAGGGCGGTCATGAACACGGCGAGCACGAGGCCGAGTCCCAGGAACTTGCCGAGGAGCGGGGCCCATTCCGACCCCGGCATGGCGTCGGTGATCTCGCCCAGTCCGGCTTCCCGTTCCCGCCAGACCAGCTCGCCGGCGAAGAACACGATGAGGGGCGGGATGATCACCCAGCGGCTCAGTTCCGCGGACAGAGGGGCGGTCAATTCGCTGAGGACTCGCGCGGTCGTGGGGACCAGCGGGGCACCGAGGGCGGCCATTTGATCGAGCACCACGAGCACCGTCAGCAGCGGAATGGCTACCAGCAGGGCGAGTCCGGCCCAGCTCGTCGCGATCGTCCGGAACGACGCCCACGCGATGGCGAGCGTCCAACGCGCGTGGATGGCGAAGCCGAACGTCCGCGGGACATCCGGGACAGAGATGGGCGCGCTCGCGGTGACGCCGAGGTCTGCCGGCATCGGGGAGTGCTCATCCCGGCGCCGCGTCCCGCGCCTCCACCCACTGCTCTCGGTGCGATGGGCGAAGCGAAAGCGCAGGAAGGTGACGGCGAGCGCCCCCAAAGCAATGCCGAGCCACAGGAGGCGGTTCGTGAGCACCGTGCCCTTCAGCTCCAGCAGGCGCCAGCTCTTCTCACTCGTCGTCCATGAATGGGACAGATCCTCCACGATGAAGCGGATACCGATCGGATCCAGCAGCGTCCCCAGGCCCTGCTTGAAGAGCAGGGCGGCGGCGACGAAGAAGCCCATGAAGAAGAGGAGAAAACTTCCGAGGTAGCTGGCCATGGCACGGCCGCTCCGCGCCGCCAACGAGAACTGGATCGCTGTCGCGACGAAGGCGTTCGGCAGCGCGATGAAGGCGTAGGCCGTGAGATAGGCAGCCGGCCGGAACGGACCGATCGCCTCGGCCTCCACGCCAGGCGCGTAGATCGCCAGCAGGATGCCGGCCTGCACGGCGAGCAGAAGCAAGGCGTTGAGAACGAGTGCGGCGAGGAATCTCCCCCCGAGGTACTCGGCCTTGCTGACGGGGAGGGTGTAGGTGAGCGGATGCATGCCCGTCGCCACGTCCCGCGCCGCCGCGTCGCCAGCGATGGCCGCGGCCACCAGGAGCCAGATCAGGCTGCCGAACACCGTGGTCTTCGCGACGGCGAATGGCGAGTTGAGGAAGAAGTCCTCGTAGAGCGCCTCGGCGAGGGTGCCATCTCTCGTCATCAGGAAACTGAAGACGAGCAGGACGGCGAAGAAGAACCAGGGCCAGGCACGGCGTCCCTGGTAGGCGAGTTCGAAGCGGAAGATCGCCAGGAACTTCATGGCGCGGCCTCCGGCTGCGGCTGCTCGCGGCGCCGGCCGATGTGCCCCGCCATCGTGCTGAAGTAGACGTCCTCGAGGTCCGGTGTGGCGGGCTCGAAGCCGGGGCCCGGCGCCGCGTCGCTGAAGACGTGCACGACCGTGCGCCCGGCGAGGAGCTTCGTCGAGATCACCGAGTGCTCGCGTTCCACCGCGGGCAGCTCGTGCTTCGAGAGGATCCGGCGCCAGATGCGGCCGCTCAGGCCAGCGACCGCGCACAGCGGCTCTGCCTCCAGCAGGATCTCGCCCTGGTCGATGATCGCCATCCGCGTGCACAGCTCGCTCACGTCCTCGACGATGTGCGTCGACAGCAGGACGACGCTGTTCTCACCCAGCTCGCTCAGCAGGTTCAGGAAGCGCACGCGCTCGGCGGGATCGAGGCCGGCCGTCGGTTCGTCCACGATCAGCAGCTTCGGGTTGCCCAGCAGCGCGACGGCGACGCCGAAGCGCTGACGCATTCCGCCCGAGTAGCCGCCCAGCTTCTGCTTGCGCACCTCCCACAGGTTCACCTGCCGCAGGAGCGCTTCGACGACGTCCTTGCGTGCGCGACGCTCCGCGATGCCCTTGAGCAGCGCGAAGTGCTCGAGCAGCTCTTCCGCGCTCACCTTCGGGTAGACGCCGAACTCCTGCGGCAGGTAGCCGAGCGTCTTCCGCACGTCATCCTTCTGCTTCAGGGCATCGATGTCGCCGAGCCGGATGCTGCCCGCGTCGGGCTCCTGCAGCGTAGACAGGATGCGCATCAGCGTGGACTTGCCCGCGCCGTTGGGCCCGAGCAGGCCGTACATCCCCGCTGGGATCGTGAGCGTCACGTCCTTCAGCGCCCGCACGCCGTTGGGGTACGTCTTGGATACGCCTCGAAGGTGCAGCTCCACGGTGGGCTCCTGATTCGTGCGGGAAGGCGCCAGTCCCGCGCAGAGGAATGTGGCAGAGCCGGCGCTCGAGGTTCCGGGAGGTTGCCCGAACGGTCGTTACGCCGCGGGGAGCGGTCGGGAGCGGACGATGAGTCAGACCGTCATGGTCCCCTCTCCAACCTTGCACGGCACTGGAAGGAACATGTTGGGCATGAACAAAGGTGGAACCAGGACGAGGAGCACCTGGAGGCTGACGGGTCTTCTCCTGGTGCTCGTGGCGGCTCTCGGCGCCCAGGCGGAGCCGCCCTCCAAGCTCCCTGGCCGTAAGCCGGACTCGCGGGAGCCCTGGAGCGCTTTTCTTGGCAAGGCCGCTCATGAGGTCATTGGCCTGGAGTACACTCTGCGGCATCCCTCCAGCGTCGTCTTCCTCAACACCATCAGCCTCTACAGAATCGTGGAGGAAGGGAAGTTGGGGGACCCCGATCGTCTTTCGAAGTTCGTGAGGCTCTTGCGCCCGGACATCACCGATACCCGCCTCTTCGTGCTGTTCGAGCTCAAGCCGGACAATGAGGAGTCACGCGCGATAGGGAGAGAAGAGGCGGGGCGCTACATGGCGGCGCTCAATGAGGCCGTCGAGCCTGACAAGAAGCTCACGGGAGGTACAGGCTTCGAGGGGTCGCTCTTCCTCGAATTCGAGAACGGGGGAGCACTCTGGCAATTGTCCTGGCGCACGCCAGAACCCGGAGTGACGCTGTACCGCTGGAGCTACCGGCGCCAGAAACCCGATGCTTCCTGGAAGGAGCGGGCGGCCCAGAAGGCAGAGGAGTTGCCCTGGGAAGAAATAGAGCAGCGCGGTGAGCTGGCCGAGCAGGCGATCCGGGCTGCCTATGAAGGGAGCGAACGCCCCAAGGGCTTCCAGGGTCAGGTCTACCTGCCTGTGGACTGCCGCTGAAAGGGCACGAGGCGTCCGCCGCCCGCAGAGCGCGCGAAGTGCCTGGCGCTTGAGGAGCATCTAACCGCTGTGGTAGGGCGAAAAGCCATGACCACGGAACAGTCGCCGGTGCTCGAGTTTCCAGCGTGGCTCTACGGCACCACCGCCGCCATCCGCCGCAAGGCGAGAGCCGAGGGACGCTGGTGGGCCCGGGAATACCGCAAGACCGGTGCCTTTCCCCAGCCCCGGCAGATGCGCCAGGTGCCGCACGAGGAGGTACTGGTGATGCGCTCGGGGGGCGAATTCGACTTGGGTCGCACACGCTGGTGGGTGCACATGTTCGGCGACGTCTTCATGGACTTGAATGAAGGCGTCCCCAAGGAGGAGCGTCAACGCATGAGAGACGCCTTCGAGTCCTTCTGCCTGAGCACCCCGTGGGGGGCCCTCTACCATGCAGTGTCTCCTCCTCCCCTGCGGAGCGCTGAGCGCATGGCGAACCGGCTCGCCTCGGTGCTCCGCTTCTGGGAGGTGCTCCAGGGCCCTCGCTATGCGTTCTGGCCCGGTAGGAAGTACACGCTGGAAGAGCTCATGGAAGATATCTACCGCAAGACCCTGGAGGCCTGGTGCCCCGGAGGTCCTGTCTCGGTCCGCGAGCACATGGCCCTGATGGTGGAGCGCATGGCTCGCGCCAACCGGGAGGATTGTCTGGAGGCCGTGCTCCGGATGATTCCTGTCCTGGTGGAGGTGGACACCGACTTGAAGCACCGCGAGGTGCTCGGCGACTTGGACTTCCTGCGCGAACGCCTCGCCATGCTTTCCCCAAAGGACTTCGAGGATTTCTCCAGCGCCTACAAATACACGGTGGCCGTCCAGTTGGCGGCCTGGGACCGGGAGTTGGGGCGGCATTAGCGAGTGAGCAGGACCTGCCTCCCCGGCAGCAGGGCTCACCGTCCCTGCTCACGCTCCCGCGCTTGCCTGGGCTCCTACCGGGTAGGAAAACCACGCACGTCGTGTCAGACCCCCGAGGCAGTATCCGCCTATGGTCCTCGGAACCGGGTCCATGACGCATTGCCTGCCCCCCTTGCCCTACCTCGGAGGGCAAGCAGGCCCGG
>DASQMW010000196.1:0-8223 GCA_035645295.1 Archangium sp. | reverse complement strand
GGGGCGAGTTGTCGATGGGCGCGTCCTTGTTGGCGACGTAGCTGGAGCCCTTGCCGCCGCCGAAGAAGTCGTATTCCTCGGGGCCCGAGTTGTCGAACTCGTAGGAGCCCACCCGCACGTCCACGTACAGTTTGCGCTCGTGGTACGAGTCATCCAGGAAGATCGCCCCGTACCGGGCGACGATGCCGTGCTGCTCCCCCTCCTTGAGCTGGTAGCTCATGAAGTAGGGAGGCTCGTGGTTCTGCAGCTTGAGCTGCTTCTGGTTGCGCTGAAGCTCCTCCGCCATGGCGTCCAGCAGCGTCACGCGCGCGTCCGGGGCGGGCGCGGCGGCGGTGAGCAGGACGGAAGCGGCGAGCAGGGGAAGGACTGGCCAGTTTCGGATTCGCACGCCCCGACTCTAACCGAGCCCGCTCCCGTCGGCATGTTTCCTCCTACCCAGTACGGTGGGTGAAAGGGGCCCGCCCGAAGCGCTCGCCTGGACGGTTTGCGTCCGATAGACAGCCCGGCGAGCAGGGAAACCTCAGGAGCCGTTCATGGACGACAAAGTGGTGGTGATCACCGGGGCGAGCGCGGGCATCGGGGCCGCCCTGGCGGAGCTGGCGGGCAAGAAGGGATGGAAGGTGGTGCTCGCCGCGCGGCGCGAGCCCGAGCTGCGCCAGGTGGCGGCTCGCGTGGGCTCCGAGGCCCTCCCGGTCGTCGCCGACGTCTCGCGGCGTGAGGACGTGCAGCGAATCATGGACGCGGCGCTCGCCCGCTTCGGGCAGGTGGATGTCTGGGTGAACAACGCGGGCCGCGGCATCAGCAAGCTCGTCTCCGAGCTCACCGACGAGGACTTCGACGAGATGATGCGCGTCAACGTCAAGTCCGCCCTCTACGGCATCCAGGCCGTGCTGCCGCACTTCCAGGCGCGCGGGCGCGGGCACATCATCAACGTCTCGTCCGTGCTGGGCCGGGTGCCGTACGTCCCCGTGCGCTCGGCCTACAACGCGGCCAAGCACGCGCTCAACGCGCTCACGGCCAACCTGCGCCAGGAGCTGCGCGAGCGCTACCCGGGCATCCACGTCACCACGTTCCTGCCCGGCGTGGTGGCCACCGAGTTCGGCGTGAACGCGCTCGGTGGAGGTATGGACTCGCGCAAGATTCCCGGCGCGCAGTCCGTCGAGGAGACCGCCGCCGTTCTCCTGGAGACCATCGAGCGGCCCCGCCCCGATGTGTACTCGCGGCCCGAGTACCGGCAGCAGGTCATCGCGTACTACGCGTCCGAGGACCTGGCCATTCCCGAGCCCGGCGCGCCCGCGAACAAGCGCCCGTGAAAAAAGAGGAGGCCCCGCTCCGGCGCCCCCCCTCACGGCGTCGCAGCGGGGCCTCCGGCGTTCTGGTGGGACGGCAACCGGGCCGGCCCACCTTCACGCCTGACTAAGCCTTCGTGACCTTCTCACGCCCCGGGCCCACGTTCTTGCAGGCGTTGCGCGTGTCGACGACGCACTGGGAGTGCTTCACCACCGTGTTGTAGTCGATGCACGAGTGGTCCGTGAGGATGACGACCGCGTCGTACTGAGCGAGCGTCTCCGGGTTCAGCGGCACCGACTGCATCGTGTAGTGGAAGCCGTGGCCCTCCTCGAGGCGGGGCACGTACGGGTCGTGGTACTCGACCTCCGCGCCCTTCTCCTTGAGCAGCGTGATGATCCGAAGGCTCGGACTCTCGCGCATGTCGTCGATGTCCTTCTTGTACGCCGCGCCGAGGCAGAGCACCTTCGCGCCGTTGAGCGTCTTCCTCGTCTTGTTGAGCGCCTCCATGGTCCGGGTGACCACGTAGTACGGCATCTGCGTGTTCACCTCGCCGGCCAGCTCGATGAACTTGGTGTGGAACTCGAACTCGCGCGCCTTCCACGTCAGGTAGAAGGGATCGATGGGGATGCAGTGGCCGCCCAGGCCGGGGCCCGGGTAGAAGGCCTGGAAGCCGAAGGGCTTCGTCGCCGCGGCGTTGATGACCTCCCACACGTCGATGTTCATCCGGTCGCAGAGCATCTTCATCTCGTTGACCATGGCGATGTTGACGCAGCGGTAGATGTTCTCCAGCAGCTTGGCCAGTTCGGCCACGCGGGTGGAGGACACCGCCACCGTCTCCTTCAGCGCGCTCGAGTAGAGCGCCTGCGCCACCTCGAGACACGCCGGGGTGAAGCCACCGACGATCTTGGGAATCGTCTTGGTGTTGAAGCTCTTGTTGCCCGGGTCCTCACGCTCGGGGCTGAAGGCCAGGTGGAAGTCCACGCCCGCCTTCAGGCCGCTCTTCTCCAGCAGCGGCTTGAGGACCTCGTCCGTGGTACCCGGATAGGTGGTGGACTCCAGGATGAAGAGCTGACCGGGCCGGACGTGCGGCGCGAGCGCCTCGCCCGTCTTGACGATGTAGCTCATGTCCGGCTCACGCGACGCCGTCAGCGGAGTGGGCACGCAGATGATGATGCAATCCATCTCGCGGGCCTTCGCGAAGTCCGTCGTCGCCTGCAGCTTGCCCTTGCTCGTCAGCTCCGCCAGCGGTGCGCTGGGGATGTGCTTGATGTAGCTCACCCCCTTGCCGATGTTCTCCACCTTCCGCGAGTCTACGTCGAGCCCCATCACGGGGAAGCCGGCCTCCGCGAACGCCATACCGAGCGGCAGACCCACATAGCCCATCCCCACCACGCCCACCCTCGCCTCCCGCCGGCGGATTTTCTCCAGCAGCGGGCTCACCATGACGCGCATCTGACTCACCTCTCCTGAAGGCGTGCGGGTCCCCCCGTCACGCCCCGTCACGAGTCTTCAACTGAAGACGACCACCCACCTCAGCCACACCGGGGGCGACACCCGCACCCCGAACACCACCACCTGCGACGGCACCACGAGGCCGTACCCTGGCGAATACCGGGACGGCTCCAACCGCGGCTCCAGGCCCGTCGCGAAGAGCACCAGTGCTTGCGGTGCTTCCGCCGGCCCCAATTCCACACCCATTGCCTCGAAACCCTTGGGCGCCTCCGGGACACGCAGCGCCCGCGCCAGTTGCTCGGGCGTTGGCGCCTTCATTCGTGCCTCGCGGTCCGGAAGGTGGATCCTCCCCTTCACATCGTGAAGCCCCACCCCCACCAATGCGTCCGTCACCCCGAGCGCACGTTCGCGCTTGTCCAGCACGAAGGTGCGCTCCACCCCCACAGGCGAGGACAGCGCGCGGTAGCCATCGTGGCGCACGGTGAGGCGATCCAGCTCCGCGCCGGGCTGGAAGACCTGCACGCGGGCACGCGCCGCCTCGGGCAGCGCGAAGAGCCGGCCCGGATCCAGCGGGGCCTGCTCCACGCCATCCACCTCGAGCGTGTTGTGCGCGGCGGTGGAGCGGAACGCGTTGCGCATCGCCGGCTCGCGCGTGTACGTGCCCGTGCCCGGGTCCACGATGACGGGCCGCCCACGCAGGTGCAGCTCGAAGGAGAGCTTGTCGTTGTGGCTGTGTCCGCCCACCCCGCCCTGTCCCTGCGAGCCGGCGCTCACCGTCACCACCGCGCCCGCCCCGCGCAGCACGTGGAAGCCCCCCGCCGGGTAGCTCACCGAGCCCGCGGGCCGCGCCGTGGGCAATCCCCGGAAGGATTCGAGACCCGACAGTCCGAGCAGCCAGGCGGCCTCGTCCGGGAACGGTCCCTCCGCCAGCTTCGCGTCACCGAAGAGGGCGGCCCCCAGCGGTGCGAGGTAGCCCTGCTCGCGTGAATCCCGCTCCTGGAAGGGGAAGACGCGGCCCGAGTCGTTGTCGCCCATTTGCGGCGCCAGCCCCTGCTCGGAGCTCCAGGCGCGCGAGGCCTCGTACATGCGGTGCAGCCGCGCCGCGTACCGCGCCCCCAGGTCCACGCCCTGGCCCCGCGCCACCACCAGCGCCAGGGTGAAGAGCTCCACCGACAGCCGGTGGTAGGGCACGGAGCCCTCGAAGGAGGTGCCCTCCGGGTGCACCTGCGCCGCCATCTGCGTGCGCAACCCCGCCACCGCGCGCGCCACCTGCCTCGGGGCGTCCGGCAGCTCCGGGAAGAGCAGGCCCGCCACCAGCAGGCCCACGTAGTTGGAGACGAGGTGGTTGTTGGGCACCGCGCCCTTGTCCTCCAGGTGCGCCTCCACCCAGGCGGTGTGCTCGGCCAGCGACTCCAGCACCGGCACGAGGAACTCCGGCCTGCGCGCCTCGGGCGCGTCCGAGAACATCACCAGCGCCTGCGCCAGGTTGGCCGCACGCAGCGCCACTTCCATGGCGCACGTCCAGTGAACCCCCTGCCCCACCGGGTTGGCCTGGAGGAAGTCCAGCGTCCGCGTCACGAAGGCCCGTGCGAAGCCCCGGCGTGCCTCTTCGTCGCGCGCCACCCAGTACCCCTGACCGAGCGCCACCAGACAATCCAACCGGCCGATCACCCAGGGGAACTTCGGATCCACCCCCGGCCGCTCCAGCCGCAGCTGCTCCACCGGGACGACCGGGTAGCGGTAGCCGCTCACTGGATCCTTGCTCCAGTCGACAGGCTGGCCCTCGCCGAAGCACACCCGGGTACCGAAGACGTCGTACTCACCTCGGAGTGCGGCCCGGGCCCGCGCCAGGGCCCGTTCCCCGGCACCGGGCAGATCCGCGAGCGCCTCCAGGACAGAGGAGCGCTGCCGCACCTCGCACCAGGCCCCGCCAGGACGAGACGACAGCGCCCGCTCGGCGAGTTCCTCCGCGGTGGAGGCACCGAAAGCCTCCAGCAGCCTCGGCTCCTCGAGCCGCTCGCGCCTCCGATAGAGGGCCTGGCGCGCCACTCCCTGGACCCGCCGCGCCATCCCCCGGGCGAGGCCTCCCGGCGCGAGCCGTGCGATCGTCGAGTAGTATCCCAGCGTCCTCATTGAGCTCCGTCCCATCCCGGACGAGAGCGATAGCAAGTGGTCGGCCAGCGCTAACGCAGGGAAATCCGGGGTTTGGGAACACGGAATCCCCGCAGGACAGTAAAAAGGTTGGATGGATTGGGGTATGGGTGGGAAAGGGTTTTCCTTTCGTCACCCTTTCGGTTCCCACGCAGGGCTGCGTTGCACCGTTCGCCCACCGTGGCCATTCCTCCTGTGTGCAGGCGGGTGCTTGGATTGGGTGGCGCGTGGGGCGAAGTGTCAGCGCCTCCGAGGTGGAGCGAACACTCTCGGCCGTAGCCGAGCGGGCGCTTCACCACGGGGCGAAGGCAGGACTCGCTGCGCTCGTGGAGTCGGTGGTGCGTCTGACGGAGACGCCGGGGGCCGCCCTGTATGCGGGTGGCCAGTGCGTGGCGCTCGCGGGGACGGCACCGCCCGTTCCCGCCCGGGCCCATCCTCTTCAGATGATGAAGGATGGGCGCACGGTCCTGGTGCTGTGCACTCCGTGCGTGGACACCACCGATCGGCAGCACCTCCATCGCCTGACGGCCCTGGGCAGCTCGCTGCTGGCGTGCCGGGCGCGGGAGGAGGCGGCCCGGGCCGAGCACAAGCGGCTGCGGCTGGAGCGGCTGCGGCTGATGGAGCAGCTGGCGCACCGGGAGCGGGCCTGGTCCCGCGCGGCGCATGATCTGCGCACGCCGCTGCTCGTGATGCAGGGATATATCGACATGATGACCAAGGGCATGGCGGGCGTGCTCACGCCTGCCATGCAGCGCTACCTCGAGCGCATGGGCCGGGCGGCGGGAGAGATGAATGTCCGGCTCCAGCAGCGGCCCTCGGGCGAGGACGTCCCCGCGGAGGATCTGCGTGCGTCGTTGAGCGCCAGCTTCGGGCCCGGGCGGAACAGCGCCGCGCGGTTGGAGCTGCCCCCGGGACCGGTGTTGCTCCGGATGCCGAGGACGGGCTCGGCCCTGCTGGTGCGGACCCTGGAGCGGCTGCTGTCGGGGGCCGGAGCCTCCGAGGTGCTGCTGCGGGTGGATTCACCGGACGGGGTGGATGCGTGGCGGCTGCTTGTGCAGGCCCGTGCGCAGCTCCCGGTGCCGGAGAAGGCGCTCCAGTCCCTGGAGCGGCTCGCGCGGAGATGGCAGGTCCGGGTTTCGGTGCGGGAGACTCCCGAGCTCGAGCTGACCGTGCTGCTCCCGCGCCTCCCGGGTTAGCGGATGCGCTATAGCTCGCTCCGATGACCCTCGCTCCGACGCTGTACGACTTTCAAATCGCCTTGAGCCACGTCGATCGCGCGATCGACCAGCCGCAGTTGAGCTTCAAGGTCGCACGCCACCCGTCCGAGACCATGCAGCGCGTCTGGCTGCGGGTGATCGCGTTCTGCTGGCTGTGGGAGGAGCGGCTGGCCTTCGGCAAGGGGCTGGGCGAGCCCGAGGAGCCGGACCTCGAGTGCCGCGACTACACGGGCCTGGTGACGAGCTGGGTGCGTGTGGGCAAGGCGGACCCGCTGAAGATCCAGCGCGCGGTCGATCAGAACCCGCACGCGAAGGTGTCGGTGCTGTTCGAGTCACCCCAGCGGCTCGAGGCGTTCCTCACCGAGGCGCGCGAGGTGAAGGCCCTGCGCGTGGCGAAGGCCGAGCTCGCGGCGATCGACGCCGACCTGCTGCGCGCGCTCTCGGGCTTCGACTCCCGGCGGATCAAGCTGTCGCTGACCCTGGTGGGCGACCATGCCTATGCCGAGTGCGAGGGGCAGAGCTTCGACGGTCCGCTGACCCGCGCCTCCCTGTGAAGCTCGAGCGACACGTCGGAGGGCTCTCGCTCGCGCGCAAGGCCAACTACCTGCGTGCGCGGGGCTGGCGCGAGGAAGACGGCGGCTGGTCGAGCGAGATCTTCGGCCTGCTGCCGATGGCCAAGGCCGTCCACCACCAGCTCACCGATGATCTCAGCCAGGCACTCCGCAAGCGGGGGTGGCTGGTGGCCGGGTTCTCTGAGCGCGGCTATGTGAAGATGCGCGATGGCGAGCAAGGCAAACCGTGCTCATTGCCCAAGGCCCTGCGCACCCAGGCCCGCCGCGAGAAACGGCCCGTCGCCGAACTGACCTACGAGCTGTTCCTCGCGGCGCTGCTCGAGGCGGAAGGCGCATAGGCCTTCGTTCACGATGTTCAAAGGTGAGCGCATGCACCCCAGCCGCGATTCGTTCCCGATGCAGTAGGACAGACTCCGAAACTGGCCCCGGCCCATACCGGGGGGCTGGGAGCAACCACGATGAAGCACAAGGAAGCGACGACGGTGACCGTACCCGGACCCGCGGGGCGGCTGATGGCGACAGTCGAAGGCGACGGTGGCATCCCCGTCCTCTTCGTCCACGACTTCTCCGGCGACCGGACGCACTGGGCCGAGACGCAGCACGGCCTCGCGACCCGCAGCGTCTCGTTCGACCAGCGCGGAATGGGCGAGAGCAGCGGCGGCCACGGCCCCTTCGGCGTGGAGGCCTCGGTGGAGGATGTCACCGCCGTTGCCGACGCGCTGCTGCCCGAGAAGTTCGTCCTGGTGGGCCACGGCTTCGGAGCCGCGGTGGCCGGGGCCTACGCCTCGTACTACCCCGAGCGGCTCGCCGGGCTCCTCTACGTCGAGCCGGTAGGAGACATGCGCCGCACGGAGAAGGCCGACGTGGCCGCCTGGCTCGAGAACTTCAGCGAGGCGAAGTACGGCGGCTTCCACGAGCACTGGCTCACGCCCCTGCTCCTCGAGGCGAAGGAGAAGACGCGCGCGCTGGTCATGAAGACGCTGCGGACCTCGCGCCGGGAGGCCATCGCCGGAAACATGGAGTCGCTCTTCCGCCATGACCCGGGCGAGGCCTTCGAGCGCTTCAAGGGCCCCACCCACGCGCTGGTCGCGTTCACCACCCCGGAGACGCTGGTGGCCCAGCGGCCCGACCTGTCCCGCTCCGTGCTGCCGCACGCGAGTCACTGGCCGATGCTGGACGCGCCCCAGTGGTTCCACACGGAGCTGGTCCACTTCCTCGGGCGCTGCAAGCACGAGCACTGAGCCACTCCGCGCCCTCTTTTTTCCTCAAGGAATGGGAAGTTTCGGGAGAAGCAACTCGAAAATGCGTCCCCCGATAATCCTTTTGTACCCGCCAGCAACGGCGGGCCACTTCCACCAACGCAGTTCGTCATCCCTATAGGGGAACGAGGGCAAGACCATGGGCTTTCTCAGCGGAATCGGCAAGGCAATCGGCGGTATCGCGCGCACGGTGGGCAAGGTCGCGGACGTGGTTGGCAAGGTGACCAACTTCCTGCAGAAGCCCCTGGACCAGATCATGGCGCCGGTGAAGAAGCTGGTGGG
>DASQMW010000195.1:0-6528 GCA_035645295.1 Archangium sp. | reverse complement strand
CCGCTCGCCGCCGTAGCCCATGGGCACGTCGTTCTGGCGCATCAACAGGGGCACCAGCACCAGCACCAGCACGGCCGCGGTGGCCAGCGAGGACACCATGGCGGTGCGGTGGTAGAGGAACAGCTCCGAGAAGGAGATGCGCAGCCGCTCCAGGAGGGGCGGCCGCTCGGGCGTCACCCGGGCCATGACGCGCTGGGTGAAGTCCTTGAAGTCCACCTCATCCACGGCCATCTCCAGCCCCACGCGCAACAGGGCGGACTCGGCCCGCAGGTCGGCGGCGCGGCTGGCGCAGTCACGGCAGGCGCCCAGGTGGCGCTCGACGTTGACGCGGTCAGCGGGGGACAGCTCCCCATCGATGTAGGGGGACAGCAAGGGGACAAAGCGCTCGCACGCGGGATTTCCGGCCATGTTCCTCACCCGGCGTAATGGGGGACGTGCGGGTTGGACGGGGGCGGGGCACCGATATTCCAGCCCCTTTCACTCACTCCCCACTCCGCTCTTCGCCTCGTCCAACTCCAGGTATTCACTGAGGATTTTTTGCACCTTGGCCCGGGCATGGAAGAGCCGGCTCATCACCGTGCCCTTGGGAATGTCCAGGGTGCGGGAGAGATCCTCGTAGGACATGCCCTCGATTTCGCGCAGCAGGAGGATGGCGCGGTGCTTCTCGGGGACGGCGGCGAGGGCCTCCTGGATTTTCTCGGCCAGTTCGCGGCGCAGGGCGCTCTTCTGGGGGTTGGTGCCCAGGCGGCTGCCCAGGGCGCCGATGCGGGCCTCGGACAGATCGTTGGCGACGTTCTCGTCGAACTCCTCTGTTTCTCCGCCGGAGGCACCTTTGCGGCGCATCACGTCGATACAGATGTTGACGGTGATGCGGTAGAGCCAGGTGTAGAAGGAGGAGTCGCCCTTGAAGTGGTCGAGGTACTTGTAGACCTTGACGAACGCCTCCTGGGAGACGTCCATCGCCTCTTCCTTGTCCTTCAGCATGCCCAGCGCGACGGCGTACACCTTGCGTTGGTAACGCTCGACGAGGAGCTTGAAGGCGCGCTGGTCTCCGCCGCGGACGCGCTTGACGAGAGTGAGATCGTCGGTAGCCAAGGGTGGGCCACCCTAGCATGAGCGCCCCGGCCCCCAAGCAATAGTGCGTGTAGCGGCCGTTCACAGGTGGGCGGCCACGCGGAACCGTGGGCACTGCGGATGACAGTGCGCGCGGCTCGGGAATCCCACGGGCTCAGGCCGAAAGAGACCAGGGAGGCGATCCATTGCGGATGAGCCTGCTTGGACATCACCAGGCCATGAATCGCTCCCGTCTTCCCTCCGGCTTCAGATGGGTTTCAGGTGTAGACATCTACACCTGGACATGTATCCAAAACACCCACACCAAGTGTAGACGTCTACACCTGGGCGAAGGTGCATCCCGTTTTCAGGCCTGTGTCCGGAGCGCTCCGTCACCTCCAGGAATTGCTGGAGGCGGCTCGCGGCGCATGTCACTCGCTGGAGGGCGCGGGTTGAGGGCGCTCGATGAGGCCCGCCCGGTCGAGCAGCTCGCGCACGCGGGCGGTGAACGCCACATGCTCGGGATTGCTGGCCGTCATGGGCTCGGGAGAGAGCACGAGGAGCCAGCCCAGCGTGCCCACCGGCTCGATGCGCACGGGGGCGGGCAGCGGTGGCAGGGTGCCCAGGCGGCGTGACAGGTACGTCAGCCAGCCCATGCGCACCTCGAATCCGTCCTTCTCCACGAGGTCCACCATCTCCGAGGAGCTGGCCATGGCGAAGTCGGGGTCCCACGCCGTGGCCATGCACGTGAGCACCTCGGCCAGCACGGGCACGCACAGCAGTCGCTCGCGCACCGCGCCCTGCCTGGGCGGCTTGAGCAGGCAGACATTGGGGCCTCCCCATGGGGAGTATCCACCGCAAGAAAGGTGGAGGTCGGTGGCCCCTTCCTTCGCATTCCACATGATGCGGCTGAAGCCCAGATCCTCGATGACCTCCTTGCCGACATCCGTACGATTCCTGCTCTGCAGGAGCAGCTTCTCCAGTTCCTTCACCTCCGTGTGGACAGGGTGGCCCGGCAGGTCGCGCGGTGCTCCACGGCCCGCCCGGTACCACTGGGCGAACGCCGGGTCACACCGCGCCAGCATGTGGAAGAAGATTTCCGCGCGCCGCGCACACTCCAGCGCCGTCTCCTTCCGAGGACCCCAGTACGCCCCGACATAGTATTTGTCCTGCATGCGTGCGCCTTTCTACTGCACAGGCCGCGTGTGGTGGACCGTGATGTTCTTCCAGTTGTTTTCCTCGAAGAGTTCGCGAAGGAACTGCGCCACGTTGGCATCGGCGACATACCAGCTCACCGGCAGTCCCAACTGTCGGGCCCCCTGCGATTGTTTCCTGGCTTGTTCCAGCATCTCGTCGAACTTGCCGGATTTCTTGTACCAGGACTTGGGCGTGCCATCCGCGTTGAAGAAGGAGCAGTAGCCAGGACCCTTGGCCTCCAGCAGTTCCCCCAGCTTGATGCCATCGAACTCCAGGTTGCCCACCATGTACACCCACCACGCGGGCCTCCCCGTCACCTGCTCTTGGTAGTCCAGGGAGCGTTGGGACGCGGTGGTGGGCTTCTTGTACGTCCACCTTCCGGGACCCTTCGCCGGAACCGTCTGGGAGCCCTTCCCCGCCTTGCCGCTCGCGCCGCCGCTTCTTCCCCCGCCCTTCCCCGCCATGTGGAGGATGGAGAGGGCGCCCAGGTCCAGGCCCACCGTGGCCGTGCTGCCCGCGGCCACCACGGCTCTACCCAGCACCAGTTCGCCCCGGGCCGTGACGGACAGCACCGGCAGCTCCGCTCCCAGCCCCCCCATGCGTCCCACCGTGCCCCTCGCGCCTCCCAGCAACATGAGGACGTGCGTGGACAGGCGCGCCGCCTCGCGTATCTGGTCCTCGCGCGACATGGCCCCGTAGCGCGCGAAGTATTCGGGCGAGGAGGCGATGAGCTGCGCCAGCGTGGTGGGCAGCTGCCCCAGGTCCTCCAGCGTGCGGATGGGGTGGAGGATGGAGTGCGCCAGCGCCAGCGCCATCTCCGCCAGGGCCTCCTGGCCTCCGTCGAGCGCGGCGTTGAGCACGTCCCTCTCCAGCCCCAGCTCCGCCAGGGGCGGGCCATCCGCGCGCCGCAGCGCCTCGGTGGCCGGGTAGAAGACGCCCCCGTGCGAGACGTAGAAGCCGCCCACCACGAGGCGCCCCACGCGCCACTCCCCCTCCATCAGCTCCAGGGGACCCAGGCGCTGAAGCGGCGTCCCGTCGAGCGCCGTCACCAGGTAGCCGTCCGGGCGCACCAACACCAACGGCCCGAAGCGCTCGGCACGCCACTTCAAGTCCGCGTACTCCAAGCGCTCGCCGCCTTCGAGCACCTCGCGCAGCAGCCAGGACAGCGCCCGGCGCGGGGCGAAGCTCCGCTGCGTCACGGGCGTCTTGGCCAGTTGCTTCAGGAGCTGGCGCGCCTGCTCCAGGTAGAGGGCCGCACCCACCGGGTGCCGGGCCTCCTCCCCGAGGCCGCTGGCCTCCTGCACCCCCTGGAAGAAGTCTCGCGTCTGCTCGGGAAAGCCCCCCGCGGCGCCCTCCGCTTCTCCAAAAGGAGGAGTGGCCGCGCGCGGGCCGGGTCCGGCAGCGTCACGGCGTGGATGGGACCGCGAGAGGAGCCCGAAGCCGCTCGTCAGGCTCCCACGAGGATGGCCCGTGGCGCACCCTCCGAGGAGCACCGCCAAAGCCAGCGCCAGGAGCAGCCGCCCACCCGAGGGGAGCGCACCCACAACACGAGTGGACTTCGCCCGCATCCTGGACAAGCGGAAGGACGATCCAGACTTCATGGGTGACCCTTATGCGCGGTACGGAGGGAAGTCCCTTCGGGAGCGCTCACATGGCGAGGGCGTCTCCGCCGTGTTCGGCGCGAAGAGACAGGGTGGGCTCTTCTTCTTCGATGAGCCCGAGTCGGCCCTCTCCCCCATGCGGCAGCTGGAGCTCGCGAGGGCGATCGAGGAATCCGCGCAGGGCGGCGGATGGCAATTCGTCATCGCCACCCATTCGCCCATCATCATGTCCATCCAACGAGCGCGCCTGCTCGACTTTGACCGCCCGGGTCTTCCGCCGATACAGCCGGAAGAGACGAAGCACTGGGCTGCCTTCAAGCGCGTCCTCTGTAAGGAGTAAGGAGCTCGAAGCATGCGCGCCTACGTCTATCTCGCCATCGCCATCCTCGCCGAGGTCATCGCGACCTCGTCCCTCAAGGCCACCGCGGAGTTCACCCGGCCCTGGCCCAGCCTCCTCGTCATCGCGGGCTATGGCATCGCCTTCTACTGCCTCACCTTGTCGCTCCGGGTGATTCCCGTCGGCATCGCCTATGCCCTCTGGTCCGGGCTCGGCATCGTCCTGGTCGCCACCGCGGGCTACCTGCTCTACCAGCAGAAGCTCGATGCCCCCGCCATCCTCGGCATGGCCATGATTCTCGGCGGCTGCCTCGTCATCAACCTGTTCTCGAAAAGCTCCGCCCACTGAGCTTCACAGGCTGGCCAGCATGGCGATCATCAGCGCCGCACCCACCAGGGTGATGATGGCCCCGAAGGCCAGCTGGCTCCACTGCTCCCGCTTCACCGCCGTGTCCTCGGGCGAGTCGCGGAAGCCGTGCAGCGCATTCCAGAGCATGTGCGGACCCAACCGCTTGTTCGTGCCATACCGGTCACGGTTCAGGGGCTCGGCCTCCGGGTTCGCGGACACCGCCGGATCCATCTGAGCCTTCGGGGCCGGAGGCAACACCACCCCCTGGGGGGCGGCATTCGTCTGGAGCGCCAACGGGACCGGCTGCTCCTTCTGATCGAACCGCGCCTGTTCCGGCTTCGGCTGCTGCTGAACCTGTTTCTCGGCGGCGGGCTCGAACGGGCTGCCCTTCTGCGCCTGCGTCGCGGGACGCTCGTTCTCCGGAAGCCTGGCCGGCGAGGCCTGCTGCTCCACGGGAATGGAGACCTCCGAGGGCAACGTCTCTGGACGGGGCTCGATGCGGACGTTGGCGAGCTTCTCGTTCAGCTCCTGCGGGGAGCGGGCCTTCAGCAGCTCGAGGGCCACCTCCACTCCGTCCTGGCCGGTGTTCACGTCGTACATGGCGGAGAAGCCATGCTCGGTGAGCACCTCCTGGAAGCGCGCTCGCCCCGCCTCACTCTGGCCCGCCGGATCCTTCGCGTTCGCCTGGGCATAGGCGAGGAAGAAGGCCCAGAGGCGCGCGGTCCGCTCCGAGGGCGGCAGCCGCGAGGGACGAAGCTCCGCGCCCAGGAAGCGCAGCTCCTCGCCGAAGTGATGGGCAAGTGCCTCCTGCCCGATGGGCTCGGGGAACGCCGGCAGCAGGTCCTCCAGCGGCTTCGCGTCCCCGGACGCCTCCGGGCCACACGGAGTGGACACGGGCACCGGGACGGCTTCGGCCCCCTGGCGCGGAATCTCCACGGGGCGCCGCTCGGGCAGCCGGGGCCGCTCCGCCGTCTTGGGCGAGGCCGGGTTGTCGAAGCGGGTACCGGGCTCGGCCCCCTCCTGGGCCCGGGTCCTCACCCGGGGCCGCTCACCCGTAGGGAGTTGGGGCTTCTCTCCGGTAGGGAGCTGGGACTTCTCTCCAGTAGGAAGCCGGGGCCGCTCGCCCGTAGGGAGCTGGGGCTTCTCTCCGGTAGGAAGCCGGGGCCGCTCGCCGGTGGCACGGGGGCGCTCCTGGCCGGGGGGGCCCTCGAAGCGGGGACGGGGCTCGGCGCCCTCCTGGGTCCGGGTGCGCAGCCGGGGCCGCTCCCCCGTCGTCCGCTGTGAGCCCGGGTCCTCGAAGCGGGGACCGCGCTCGGCGCCCTCCTGGGTCCGAGTCCGCAACCGGGGCCGCTCCCCGGTGGAACGGGGCTGCTCCTGGCCCGGAGGGGCCTCGAAGCGTCCAGCGGACCTGTCCTCGCGAACCCTGTTGGAGCGGGCCTCGCCCCGGTTTTCCAGGCCGTCCTCGGTGAAATTCCAGATGCCGGTCGGCTTCGGCTCCTTCGCCTCGCGCGAGCCGCCCGGGTTGGGCGTCTCCGCCTGCGTGGGCGCGCGGCCGATGCGGGTCCTCTCCTCGGGCAGCCCGCCAGCCCCCGGGGACCCGGCCTCCGCCGGAAAGCGGCCGATGCGCGTCCTCTCCTCGCGAGCCCCACCGGCGCCCGGGCCCGGCCGATCTCCTTGGGCCGGAATGCCCCCCTCGGGGGAACGGCCTGGGGCGCCGCCCTCGTGAGAACGGCCCGGGGACGGACCGACGAAGGGCCCGGCACCCCCCTTGATGTTTCCGGCGTGGCTCATCCCCTGGATTGTCGTCCGGACAGCGAACAAGTTGCCAGGGGCCCCCCTGATTACTCCGTTTCCCGCTCCACTTTCACGGGAGAGGTCATCCCGTTGGCATCCAGGGTGACACTGAAAACGGAGACCTGCCCGTCTCCATCGAGGTCCCCGCGAGCGTAACAGGTGACCTCCGCCTCGCCGAGGGGCGTCTCCTGCACCACC
>DASQMW010000194.1:0-9314 GCA_035645295.1 Archangium sp. | reverse complement strand
CAGCGACTTCTTCTGAAACGCGTGCATGTGAATCTTCCTCGTTCTCGAGCACCCCTCGGGGTGCTCTGAAACGCGTGCATGTGAATCTTCCTCGTTCTCGAGCACCCCTCGGGGTGCCCGAAGCGTCGACTATCGCACGTTGGCCCCACGCCTCCGAGGGCCGCGGCTCCCTGGCTTCGTAGCGCCGGAGATGCCCGGGCGGCGGCATGCGTGAAGGAATTCACACCTGCCCGCGCGCGCTCACGTACAGTAGACCACCAAGCGTCGGGCCGGGGGAGACAGGGCCGACGTGCCCAGGCCCCGCTCCCTCACCCGGCACCCATCCTTTTCTGGAGAAACCGCATGGATGCACCTGTGTCGTTCCGTCTCAACCCGAAGGGTCCGGCCGCCGCACGCTATGCCGCCGGCAAGGTCCCGATGACCACGCTCATCGAGGACTACATCCACGAGCGCCTCGACATCGAGGGCGACTTTCGCGCCTTCATCCGTGGGCGGCACTCGGTGGCCGACTACAAGTTCGTCGCGGATCACTTCAAGTTCCTGATCACCAACTTCCTGCCCGAGGTGCTCATCCACTCGCAGGAGCAGGACATCCGCATCGGCCGCGAGCACTACGACCGCGGCAACGACTTCTTCGGCTGGTTCCTCGGGCCGCGGATGATCTACACGTCCGGCTTCTTCACCTCGCCCAACCAGACGCTGGAGGATGCGCAGGATCAGAAGATGAAGCTGGTCTGCGACAAGCTGCAACTCAAGAAGGGCGAGCGCTACCTCGACATCGGCTGTGGCTGGGGCACGCTGGTGGCGACGGCGGCCAAGGACTACGGCGTGGACGCGACGGGCATCACCATCGCGGAGAAGGGCGCCGCGTACGGCACGGAGCAGATCCAGCGCATGGGCGTGAGCGATCGCGCCCGCATCCTCACGCTGGACTACCGCGACATCCCGGCCGGCCCGTACGACAAGATCTCCTGCCTGGAGATGGCCGAGCACGTGGGCGTGCGCAAGTTCCAGGACTTCATGAAGCAGGTGTACGGGATGCTCGCCGATGACGGGCTCTTCTACCTGCAGATCGCCGGGCTGCGCGCCAAGAAGGGCACCCTCGGCTTCCACTTCGAGGACCTGGTCTGGGGCCTCTTCATGAACAAGTACATCTTCCCGGGCGCCGATGCCTCCATGCCGCTCTCCTTCGTGGTGAGCAACCTGGAGACCGCGGGCTTCGAGATCCACAGCGTGGAGAACGTGGGCATCCACTACTCGCTGACCATCTCGCGCTGGTACGACAACTGGATGGCCAACCGCGCCGACATCGTGAAGACCTACGGCGAGTGGTGGTTCCGCCTCTGGCAGATGTTCCTCGGCTGGTCCGTGGAGATCGCCGCCCAGGGCGCGTCCACCTGCTTCCAGGTCGTCGCCAACAAGAACCTCGATGGCTTCAACCGCATGCGGTGGGTGGGCGCCACGAACCTGGGTGAGCGCGACCTGAAGTCGAAGTAAGCTGCGGGACCGGGGATCCCCGCTGTCAGAGGCGGGGATCCTCGCACTGCATGGGCAGCTCGATGGTGAAGGTGGCGCCCTTGCCGGCGCCCTCGCTCTCACAGGTGAGGCTGCCGGCCATCTCGATGGCGGACAGGGCGCTGATGTGCAGCCCGAAGCCGTGGCCGTCCTTCTTGGTGGTGAAGCCCTGCGAGAAGAGGCGCGCCAGGTTCTCCGCGGGAATGCCCATGCCGTTGTCGGACACCTGGATGCGCAGCCGGTCCTCGGAGGCGGGCTCGACGCGGATGGTGATGCACTTGTCCGGCATGCCGCCGTCGATCAGCGCGTGCCGCGCGTTGCTCAGCAGGTTGAGGATGATCTGCAGCAGCTTGTGCCGGTCCAGCAGGATGGGCTGCACGTCGGCGTACTCGCGGCGGACTTGAATGCCATGGCGGGCGAAGGAGACGGACTGCAGGCGCAGGGCGTCGTCGATGAGCCGCGGCACCGACATCAGCTCCACCATGCCGGCGAAGCGCGCGTGCTCCTGCTGCATGCTGACGATGGACTTGACGTGCTCGAGCCCCTCGGTGAGTGTCCGCTGCTCGTCCAGCAGCGCCTGCTGCTCCTCGGTGAGCTGATCCGCCAGGGCCCCGAGGTAGGCCGGGAGCTGCCGGCCGCGGGGATCCGTGGACAAGAAGGTGCCCAGGTCGCCGGAGTGCTCGCGCAACAGCTCCACGGAGCGCAGGAGCCCGCCCACCCGGAGGCCGCGGATGCGCTCGGTGACGAGGTTGGCCGAGACGTTGACGCTGTTGAGGGTGTTGCCCACGTTGTGCAGCAGGCCGGTGGCCACCTCCGCCATGCCCGCGTGGCGTGAGACGTCCAGCAGGCTGCGGTGCATCTCGCTCAGCTTGGTCTCGGACTCCTTGCGCTCGGTGATGTCCCGCCCGAAGAGCGTCAACCCCAGCGGCTGGCCGTCCTCGCCGAAGACGGGGTTGAAGGACAGGTCGGTGACGCGCGTCCGGTTCTCGGACACATAGGTGTCCTCGACCCTCACGCGCTGCCCGCTGAACGCCCGCGCGAGGTTCCGCCGCCAGGCCTCCTGGTGCTCCGTCGAGGCGGCGGCGAACAGGGGCTCGCCCGGCACCGGCTCCCTGCCGTAGCGCTCGTGGAAGGCCCGCCGCATCGCCGAGTTGGCGAGGATGAGCCGTCCCTCCGTGTCCACCGAGCACACCAGATCCTCGGTGTTCTCGATGAGGCTGTTCAGCTTGCGCTCGCTCTCGCGCAGGGTGCGCAGCGCCTGCTCGCGCGCCGCGTGGGCCTGGTTGCGTGCGGCCGTGTGCAGCCAACTCACCGCCCAGATGCCCATCATGCAGATGGCGGCGAGGATATCCACCAGCCACAGGTTGGCCGCGTTGATGGGCTCGGGCGTGCGGGTGAGGAAGAGGAAGGGGTGGAGGACGCCCACGAACAGGGCCACGGGCACGGTGAGGAGGAACCCCAGGCGCGCCCCCATCAGGTACACCGACATCGCGGGCAGGAGCATGCTCCCCGCGTGCGAGGCCGAGATGGCCCGGGTGCTGGTGACGCAGGCGAACATATACGTGGCGGCGATGGTCGAGCAGACCAGCAGCGCGGACAGCTCGTGGGAGGAGCGCCGCCGCAGCATCACCAGCGCGGCCATGTTCGTGGAGAAGGAGAAGAGCGCGATCGGGCCGTGCACCCGGGGCTGGGAGCTGACGTGCAGGAATGCCAGCAGCACCGCGTCGATCAGCAACAGCCCCAGGGAGATGCAGACCAGCAGGCGGCAGCGGACCACGTCCTCCGGCGCGGCCCGGCGCAGCGGCTTCGACAGGAAGGCGTCCAGCCGCGTGAGGATCCACCCCCCCAGCCGCTGACTCCAACGCCCATGCCCCTGGGGCCGCACAGCCTCCGGGATGGCCTGTCCCGCCTGGATGCTGGAAGTGCTCGACATGACGAAGGTAGGTCCCCCACATCCGCGTCCGCGGACGGCTTCTGTACAATCATACACCGTCAGCGTGAAGCACTAAGCCCCCAAGTGGCGGGGCTCCGAGGGGGAATGCCTGCCTGGGGCGCATTCGGGGGTCCTGTCCCGGAGCGATCTGTTTCAGATTCAAACTTCCGGGGCGGCTCTTCCGTGCCAGAGGCGGCCGCCCCATCAATAATATTGGGGAAGAGGGGGGAGGTTGCCTGGGAGGGGCGTTGCACATGAGGCGTGAGACCGGCGCGGACCCGGGAGCAATCGGGGCCGAACTGGAGCTTGAACGGAGACTGGCTCTGGCGACGCCAGCCGACAGCGTGCGCGGGATGTTCTTCCGCAGCGTGCTGGAGGTGATGTGGGCGTTGGCGGACGAGGCCTCCGTGGAGCATTGCGTCGAGGTGTGCGGACGGCGCAAGTTCACGGACTTCACCTGCTACCCGACGAGCGACTTCATGCGGCTGCTGTGGACGGCGGCGCGATTGCTGGGCAGCGGATACGGCAACTTCCAGGGGGCGATGCGGGCGCTGGGGCGGCGGGGCGCCACGGACTTCTTCGCCTCTTCGACGGGCAGGCCGTTGCAGACCCTGCTGGCGGGCGAGCCGAAGCGGCTGCTGGACAGCCTTCCCATGGCGTACGCGGCGGCCTCGGCCAATGGCGGCCAGTGCGTGGTGGCGTGGGCGCATTCGGGCAGTGCCCTCGTCCGGCTGGAGCGGGACTTCCTCCCCCTGGCCTATGTGGAGGGCGCGCTGGTGGCGACACTCGAGGTGGTGGGCACGCGCGAGCCCCGGGTGTGGAGCCGGGTGCAGGGGCCGCTCACCAGCGAGTACGTGCTGTCCTGGGGGTGAGCCGGGAGGCGCTGGGTGTAGGATGGGGCCATGCAGCTTGCCATCCCCCAGGCTCCCCGACGCGTTCCCCTCTCGAAGGTCCCCGGTGCCATCGCCCGGCTCGTGCGCGTGGCGGCCGTGGGGCTGGGAGTGATGGCGATGCTCGGCGCGGGCGCGGGTGCCCTGGGCCGCTTCGTGGTGGAGGAGCAGGACTTCCTGTCGCGGGCGCAGGAGCTGGAGGGCCAGCTGGCGGCGCTGACGCTGCCCCCCCGGGGTGAGCGCGAGGGCGCCGAGGCCACGCTGGAGGTGCTCTACGCGGTGGACGAGGTCCGGTACTCGGCCAGCGGGGTGCGCACGCATGCCGAGTACGCCGAGGGCCTGGGACCGGGGGCGCGCGTCCAGCTGCTGGTGGATCCACGCGTGCCGGACAAGCCCCGCGAGGCGGGGTACGTGCGCGCGCGCGCGAAGACGCTGGGGCTGGCGCCCTGGGGCCTGGCGCTCGGGGCGCTCGTGGGCGTGGGCCTCTTCGTCCGGGAGCTGCGGCGGACGCTGCGCGCGGAGCTGGAGCCGCTGCGCAAGGGCATGCTGGTGTGGCTGACACCGGACGGCCCGCTGCCGGAGTCGCGCCGCGAGGTGCTCTTCCCAGCCAGCTATTGGAAGCAGGATCAAAAGCACCCGGTGCGCGCGCGGTTGCGTCCCGGCCGGGCTCCGGTGCGCAACGGGGACAAGGTGCTGGCCGCGGTGCTGTCCTCGTTGCCGGGCGAGGCCCGCGTCCTCGACGAGGAGCTGGCACGGACCTTGGGGTGGGTGCGCTGAGGGGGGGCGAAAATTTGCGGGGGCAGGGGGGCCGTGACACACACCTGTAGCCCTCTCCGTCCTTGGAGGACCGACCCATGCTCCCGCGCCTCGTCCTGCTCCTGGCCCTGCTGTCGCCGATCGCCACCCAGGCGAAACGGGATCCGGCCGAGACCGCCTACCAGGAGGCGCGCCGGTCCTACTACGCCCTGAAGGATGACGCCGCGAGGCGCAAGATGCGCCACAACTGGCTCAACGTGGCGGCCCGCTTCGAGGCCGTGGCCAACGCCCATCCCAAGAGCCCGCGGGCTCCGGACGCGCTCTACACGGCCGCGGAGCTGCTCAGCGAGCTGGGCCGCATCTCCTTCGTCGCCGAGGATCAGCAGGCGGCCATCGCCGACTACACCCGCGTGATGGAGGCCCACCCGAGGCACCGGCTGGCGGACGACGCGGCGTTGACGCTCGCGCGCATGTACTTCGAGCGGTTGGATCAGCCCGAGGCCGCGCGCCGCGTCATCACCCGGAGTCTCTCGGCCAACCCCAAGGGGGATCGCGTCCGGGATCTGAAGGCGCTGCTGGCCTCGCTGCCGCCGCCTCCCGCGTCCAAGACGCCGGCGCCCGTGCGCGAGAAGGCTCCCGCCGTGGCGCAGTCCAGGCCGGCCGCCGCCGAGCCGCTCCCGGTGATCCGCGTCGACCTGTCCAAGCCGTCCGAGCCGCAACCGGCTCCCGCGCAGCACGCCGTGGCCTCCACGGCGGCGGGGGAGCGGCCCGGCACGTCGCCGCTGCTGGATGCCATCGGCCGGCACTCGCGCGAGCCCGGCCCCACGCAGCCGGAGCCCGCTCCGGAGTCGAAGCCGGAGCCGAAGCTGGCAGCGGAGCCGGTGAAGGTGGCGGAGCAGCCCGTGGAGCCGGTGAAGCCGGCGGCGGAGCCGGTGAAGGTGGCCGAGCCGGTGAAGGTGGCCGAACAGCCCGTGAAGCCCACGGTGGAGCCCACGAAGAGCGAGGTTCTCGCGTCGCACAAGTCCGTCACCGCTCAGGTGGACGAGCATGTGGCGCAGGCCCGGCTCAAGGCGGTGGCCAAGGCGTCCAACCACGCGGAGCTGACGCTGGCGGAGCAGCTCGGGCTGAAGGTGCGCCGGGTGGTGATCGACGCGGGGCACGGCGGTCACGACACGGGCGCCATCGGCCGCAAGGGGACGCAGGAGAAGGAAGTGACGCTGGCCATCGCGCAGAAGCTCGCGCGTGAGCTGCGCAACCGGGGGCTGGAGGTGATGCTCACCCGGGATGGGGACCGCTACCTCAAGCTGGAGGAGCGCGCGCGCATGGCCAACGAGATGAGGGGAGACCTCTTCATCTCCATCCACTGCAACTCGGCGCCCACGTCGAAGCTGCGCGGCATCGAGACGTATACGCTCAACACGTCGGCGGACCGCTACTCCATCCGCCTGGCGGCGCGCGAGAACGCGTCCTCGGAGAGGGGCATCAGCGACTTGCAGTTCATCCTCGCGGACCTGGCCACCAAGGCCAACACCGAGGAGTCCACGCGGCTGGCCACGCGGGTGCAGAAGAACCTCGTGAGCCACCTGTCGAGCAGCTACAAGGGCGTGAAGGACCTGGGCACGAAGGAGGCGCTCTTCTACGTGCTGCTGGGCGCGAGGATGCCGGCCATCCTCGTGGAGACGTCCTTCCTGTCCCACGCCGAGGAGGAGAGCCGCCTCGCCTCGGAGAAGTACCAGGAGGACGTGGCCCAGGCCATCGCCCTCGGTGTGGAGGACTTCCTCGGCCGCCGCCAGCTGGCCAAGGTGCAGGTGGACTAAGCCATCGGAACAAAACCGAGTGGCTCGGCTGGAAGCAGGTCATCGACCTGGGCGATATCACCACCTCGCGCGGCACCGAGAGCTACCTGCCGCTGTGGCTCCGCCTCTGGGGCGTGATGGGCACCCCGGACTTCAACATCCAGGTCGTCAAGAAGGGCTGAGCGCTCACCAGCGAAGCTTGGCCACGGCATTGCCGGTGAGCTCGTTGTACTCCATGACCACCAGGTGCTCTCCGGCTGTCAGCGTGCGGGTGGCCTGGTAGGTCGAGGTGGATTGATACACCCAGGCATCGATGATGCGAGTCCCGTCCACGTACACCCGCACGCCGTCATTGGCCTGGGCGATGAAGGTGTACGTGCCCGCGGCGAAGTTGAACCGGCCCGTCCAACGTGCCGAGAAGTAGTTGGACTTGATGTTCGGGGCGGGGCTGAGCGAGCCCCAGTCATAGGAGAGGGGCGCCGTTTCACAGCGCACCATCGCGGCGGGGGCCATCAGGTATTGGTTGTTGAAGTACTCCGCCCGGTATTGCCCCACCGGGCACGAGTCCGTGGTGCTGGGGATGAACGTGGCCGTATACGTCGCATCCGCCGTCCCCGCCCGGATGCCATGTTCCCGCGCGCCGCCATCCGACCAGGAGCTGAAGGTCTGGTTGCCTTGCGGTGAGGGCGCGATGATCGTGTGGGTGGAGCCGACGATGGCCGTGCTCGTCAGGGGGGCCTGTCTGCTCGCCCCATCGAAGACGACCTGCAGCCCGGGTGGAGAGGTCTGCAACGTGATCTGCACCGTCTGGGGACGGATCGTCACGGTCGTCGAGCCCGTCAGGCCCGATGAGTCCGTCGCGGTGAGGGTGAGGTCGAAGTAGATCTCGTCACCGTGGTCCGCCACGGTGAAGGAGCCGCTCTCCCCCGTGCTCGTGATGTACGGATGCGTATGGCAGTTCGTTCCCGAGCAGTGATACAGCGTGATCGTCCACGTCAGCTGACTGGCGGGAATGGCTCCGTCCTCGGGGTCGCTCGCCGAGCCCGAATAGCTCACCACGTCACCCACCTTGAACAGGAACGAGCCCGAGGGAGATTCGATGGTGGGCACGGGGGCCCGGTTGCCCACGGAGATCTGCACGGTGGCGGAGTTGCTCCCTCCACGCCCATCGCTCACGGTCAGGCGGGCGGTGAACGAGCCAGGGCGCTGGTACGTATGCTCCGGGTTGGCCAGGTTGGAGACGGGGGAGTTGTCCCCGAAGTCCCAGGTGTACTGGAGCACATCCCCGTTCGAATCCTGGGAACCGGCACTGGAGAAGCGCACGAGCAGCGGTGGGTACCCCTCGAGCGGAGTCGCGGAGGCCACCGCGGTGGGAGGCGTATTGCCCACCGTGTAACGGATGCGGCGCAACTGCCCCCCGACGATATCGATATAATAGAGCAGCTCGTCCGGCCCCACCTCGATATCCACCGGGGCACCTGTACCCGTCGCGAAGCTCGTCACGCTGCCGGGAACGAGGTTGTCGTTCGCATCGACCCGCAGAGCGTTGATCCACGCCCGGCTGTAGTCCCCGAAGAAGTAGGCGCCCTTCCAGGACGAGGGGTAGACCGTGCCGGTATAGAAAGCGCCGCCCGTCGCCGCTGAACCCACGGTGCGATCCCAATGGTGCAGCGGCATCCTCACGGCGGATGCGCCACGGGCATAGAGCGCCTGACAGAACGCCTTGGACTGGTAACCCGGCTGGACGAAGGGACCCTCGTAACAGGGCCAGCCGAGGTTGGCTCCCGCGGGCGCGGCGTTGATCTCCTCGTACGTGGTCCAGCCCACATCCCCCAGGTAGGGAACGCCATTGTCGGGGCGCAGGTTGAAGCGGTAGGGATTGCGCAGACCATAGGCCCAGACCTTCGAGCGGTTGGCCGCCGCATTGCCATTCCAGAAGGGATTGCCAGGCACGCCCTGGCCGGTGCGGGTGATGTGGAGCACCTTGCCCGCCAGCGAGTCGAAGTCTTGCGTCCTCAAGGCATCGTCGTCGACCCGTTCATAATTGGCGCCGTCTCCCGTCGTCACGAAGAGGGTGCCATCCGGCGCGAACTTCAGATCCCCCACGCTGTGCGAGGCGCTGTCCGAGGGAATGCAATCCGTGCCGGCGGGAAAGGCCTTGCACGTGCTGCCCACCACCGTGCCGAGGAGGACGAATTCGCTCTCGGGCGAGGCCGTGTCTCCCACGGCCGTGTAGCGCGCCAGGCGTCCCGTCTTCGGGCCGGTGTCATCCGTGGCATCGTCATCGTAGGTGTAGAGGAGGTAGACGAAGCCATTCGCCGCGAAGTCGGGATCGATGGCGATGCTCAGCAACCCGCGATCCTGGAAGGAGTTCACCCGGCCCCTGAGATCGATGAAGGGGGTGCTCAGCAGGACTCCGCCCTT
>DASQMW010000193.1:0-51924 GCA_035645295.1 Archangium sp. | reverse complement strand
GAGGACGGCTGGAGTACAGTGCGTCATGCGGGCGTACGTTTCTGATGCGGCCTGAGTCTTGAGCAAACCCAAGCTAAATCAGGGCGTTACGCCCGCAACCGCCTTCCTTCTCCTCTGCCCTGGTGAATTATCCGGGCTAGCTCCCGAGGGCCCTGGCGGGCTTCGACGCCCCGCGGCAAACACCCTCCGGTCCGCCGGAGGGCAGGCGGGTGGCCGAGCCGAGGCTTGCAAGAGCCGTCATTCCGGATGTACCGGTGACTCTGATGAGTTGGAGCGCTTGCGGGGATTGCTGGCTCGATTACAATCCACTCAACGTTCTCGGCGTCCGGTGGTTCGAGGCCGCTTCGTCTCCTGGACATTTCCGCCAAATCCAGGTGCCGGGTGGTAGACGGGCAAGCATGCGAGGTTGCTGGCGCGTATTCAGGATGAAACCAGGGCCCTTACTTTGCATCTGAAGCACTCAGAAGCCGGTAGGGTGGCAGGAAACCAGGAGCGGGATGGCGGGCGTACATCAGGGTACGTAGGCTGAGTGGAGAAACCGAACCCATGCTCGACGCCTTCATCATCGAGGAAATCAAGCGCCGGGAACGGAACCGGGAGGAGCGGGATCGCCCCGCCCTGGAAATCCCGCTTCCGGTGCCCGAGGATCGCCCCAAGCGCCGGTCCGACGCCGAGGACGACGAGAGGCCCCAGCGCGGCGTCATCATCATCGATCTGCTCGGCTGACCCGGCTCCCCATTTCCGAGGCCCGCGGTGGACGTCCTGTCACGGGGACGGCTCACGCGGGCTTCGTGCTTTCAAGTTCCGGTGGACGCCTCACTCCGGCGCCAGCATCAGCAACTGGCGGGGGTGGTAGAGCGTCCCGAGCGGCCCCGCCCCGGAACCCAGTGCCTCCAGCACGCCGTGCCGCCATTCGGACGGGATGGCGTCCTCGCCGTGGAAGGCGCCCAGGAGCGCTCCGGCGACGGCCCCGTTCACGTCCGCGTCTCCACCCCGGTTGATGACGTCCAGCAACCCGGCTTCAAAGCTGGGGGCGTGCAGCACTTCCCAGTAGGCCAGCCGGAAGGCCACCCGCACATGGTCCTGCTTCCGGTGCATGTGCATGTCCGGCCAGTAGAGCATCGGGTCGTCCTGCTGGGCCGCGGCGAGGTCCTCCTTGAGGAAGTCCGTGGCGACCGTGACTTCGTGGACGAAGTCGGCGGCCGAGCGGCCGAGGATCGCACTGCCCACCGTCAGTCCGCTCATCGCGGCGGTGATGAGCTCCTCCGTCTTCAACTGCGGGCCCGCGGTGATGGCATGCGCGAGGGAGCCGTTGAAGGCGGCGCACGCCAGCTGACAGCGCGGGTCGAAGTGCGTGAGCGCGGAATCCGCCAGCGACGCCTGGACGCGGGCCTGGGGATCGTCGTGGAAGAAGACGCCAAGGGGGGCGGTGCGCGCCAGGCTGCCGTTGTGGGCCACGCGCCGCATGCCCTTCAGCCACACGCGCCGCCCGGCCGTCGCCTTGGGCAGGCCGGACTCGGCCACCTCGGTCAGCACCTCGGTCATGTACTCGCTGATGCCAACGGCGTGCCCCTGCCAGGCGAGGTAGCGGCGCAGCTGCTGGTCCGCGTCATAGGTCCCCAGCTCACGCAGGCCGATGCCCAGGCAGCTCGCCATCTGTCCGCTCTCGCCCACCTGGCCCCTGCGCAGCTCGAAGGCGCCGCCCCCCTTGAAGGTCCGGTGGGGCCCGTCCGCCAACTGGGGGAAGGCAGGGGCGGGGAGCAGCCGGGCCTTCAAGTGGGTTCCGAGCGCATCCCCCACGGCGAGCCCCAGCAGGGCGCCTCGGCCACGCAGGCTGGGGGTATGGTCGGGTTCGGGGATGAGGGGTCGGCGTGGGGGCGGCATGGGGTGACGGACGGGGCTTCAGGGGGTCGACAGTGTAGCAGTCCTCCCTTCGAGCAGGCTTGCGAGGGCTGGACGCGTCCTCTAGAACCCGGCGCCATGACTGAGATCGCTCAAATCGTGGCGCGTGAAGTGCTCGACTCTCGCGGCAACCCCACCGTGGAGGCCGAGGTTTTCCTGGCGGGTGGGGCCAAGGGCCGTGCGGCGGTGCCGTCGGGTGCCTCCACCGGTGAGCACGAGGCGCTCGAGCTGCGGGACGGGGAGAAGGATCGCTACCTGGGCAAGGGCGTGCGCAAGGCCGTCACCCACATCATGGACACCATCGCCCCCGAGCTGGTGGGTATGGACGCGGCGGACCAGTACGCGGTGGACCAGCAGATGCTGGAGATGGATGGCACGCCTACCAAGAGCAAGCTGGGCGCCAACTCCATCCTCGCGGTGTCCATGGCCACGGCGCGCGCGGCGGCGGATGCCTTCGGCGTTCCCTTCTACCGCTATGTCGGCGGCGCCCAGGCGCGCACCCTGCCGGTGCCCCTGATGAACATCCTCAACGGTGGCGCTCATGCCGACACCCGCGTGGACGTGCAGGAGTTCATGGTGGTGCCCGCGGGCGCTGCCTCGTTCTCCGAGGGCCTGCGCTGGGGCGCCGAGGTCTTCCACGCGCTGAAGAAGATCCTCAAGGGCCGCAAGCTGGCCACCGGCGTGGGCGACGAGGGCGGTTATGCCCCGGACCTGCCGGCCAACGAGGAGGCCCTCAAGCTCATCATGGAGGCCATCTCCGCGGCGGGCTTCAAGGCCGGCGAGCAGATGTTCCTCGCCCTGGACGTGGCCGCCAGCGAGTTCTTCGACAAGGGCTCGAAGAAGTACCGCCTCAAGGGCGAGGGCAAGGAGTTCGATGGGAAGGGCATGCTGGATTACTACCAGCAGCTCGTGTCGCGCTACCCCATCGTCTCCATCGAGGACGGCATGGCCGAGGACGACTGGGAGGGCTGGAAGGGCCTCACCGACGCGCTCGGCGAGAAGATCCAACTGGTGGGCGATGACCTCTTCGTCACCAACGTGGAGCGCCTGGGCCGCGGCATCCAGGGCGGCGTGGCCAACTCCATCCTGGTGAAGGTGAACCAGATCGGCAGCCTCACGGAGACCTTCGACGCGGTGCGCATGGCCCACAAGGCCGGCTACACCTCGGTGATGAGCCACCGCTCGGGCGAGACCGAGGACACCACCATCGCGGACTTGGCCGTGGCGCTCGACTGCGGGCAGATCAAGACGGGCTCGGCGTCGCGCTCGGACCGCGTCGCCAAGTACAACCAGCTGCTGCGCATCGAGCAGGAGCTGGGCGCCGGCGCGCGTTACGCGGGCAAGCGGGCCATCAAGGGCCTGAAGTAAAGAAAAGAGCGAGACGTGGCCGACAAGAAACCCCGCATCCTGGTCTCCAACGACGACGGCTACTTCTCCGAAGGCTTGCGCGCCCTGGTGGACGCGGTGAGCCCGCTGGGGGAGGTATGGGTGGTGGCGCCGGACCGCGAGCAGAGCGCGGCTTCGCACTCCATCTCCCTCAACCGCCCCCTGCGCATCACCGAGGTCCGTGAGCACTGGTACGCCGTGGATGGAACCCCGGCGGACAGCGCTTATCTGGCGATCCATCACCTCATGAAGGATGATCGCCCGCGGATCATGGTGTCCGGCATCAATCACGGGGCCAACCTGGCCGATGACGTCAACTACTCGGGAACGGTGGCGGCTGCCCGGGAGGCGGCGCTGCTGGGCATCCCGTCGATTGCCTTCAGCCTGGTGTCGCGCGCGCCGTTCGACTTCCAGCACGGGGCGCGCTTCGCCCGCTCGCTGGTGGCGGCGGCGCTCGCCCAGCCCAAGCTCCCGTCCCGGATGTTGCTCAGCGTCAACATCCCCCGGGGCGAGCCCACGGGCTACGCCGTCACCCGGCTGGGCCGCCACTCGTACGGTTACGACGTGGTGGAGAAGGAGGACCCTCGCGGCCGCAAGTACTACTGGATCGGCGGCAGCTCCTACGAGCACGAGGACATCCCCGGCAGCGACTGCAACGCGGTGCACCTGGATCGCCGCATCTCGGTGACGCCGCTCAACTTCGAGCTCACCGACACCCAGGCCCTGACGTCGCTGGCGGGTTGGAACCTCGAGGGCTTCCCACGTCTCGACGTGGGCAGGGGAGGCGGCTGAGGTTGCCGGTGGCGGGCGCCAGTCCGGCGCGGGCAGCGGGGTTCCTGCTGCTCGCGCTGCTCGCCACCACCGGCTGCGCGGTGGCGCCTGGCGTCACCCGTCCCACCGCGGCTCCCGTCTCCGAGCCGCCTCCCTCCGAGGCACCGCTTCCCATGGCGCTCGGAGAGCTGCGCGAGCCCCACCCGGAGCCGGAGCTCGTCTCCGTCCGGCACACGGTGGCCCCGGGCGAGACGATGTACCGGATCTCCCGCACCTACGGCATCACCGTGGAGGAGCTGTCCGAGGCCAACGGCATCTCCGACCCGCGCACCCTCGTCGTGGGCCAGGAGCTGATCATCCCCGGTTTCGAGCGGCCGGTGCGGGTGGCCACCGAGTCCTCTCCCACTGCGGAACCCTCCAAGGAGCGGCCGGTACCGGGCTCGAAGCCTCCCGCGTCCGGGACTCCGGCCCCCGCCAGACCTCCGGTCGTCGTCACGGCGCCGTCCCGCCAGACGCCCCGGCCCACGGCCCCAGCGCCTTCCCGCCCCGTGCCGGAGACGAAGGGGATGCTGGACTGGCCCCTGCGGGGCGTGCTGTACGCCCGTTTCGGGAAGAAGGGGCGCGAGCCGCATGATGGCATCGACCTCGCGGCGCCTGCGGGCACGCCGGTGAAGACGGCCCAGGAAGGCTCGGTGCTGTACGCGGGCGAGCAGCGCGGCTACGGGCTCATCGTCATCATCCAGCACTCGGAACACCTCATCACGCTCTACGCGCACAACCGCGACCTGCGCGTGCGCACCGGCCAGAAGGTACGGCGTGGCCAGGTCATCGCCACCGTGGGCGAGTCCGGCAAGACGAGCGGCCCCCAGCTCCACCTGGAAGTGCGTGTCGGCGGCAAGCCGGTGGATCCGCTCGACTACCTGGGGCCGCTGCCGTCGTCGTGAGCGGGCCCGGTTGCCGTCCGGGTGGACACCCGTGGTAGGGGATCGCCCATGAGCCTGATCCACGCCGCGAAGATCGCCCTCGAGTCCCTGATCTCGGAGCCCCATCCGCCGGCTCCTCCGAGCTCCAGTCTGGCGCCGCTGCCCCCGGCGAAGCAGGTGCTGCGGCCCGGCTTTCTGCTGGGGGCCGCCACCGCGAGCCACCAGGTGGAAGGTGGCAACGACAACGACTGGTCCGAGTGGGAGAAGGGCTCGTTCCCGGACGGCACGCCCCACATCAAGCACCGGGACGTGTCCGGGACGGCGTGCGACTCGTGGAATCGCTTCGCTGGCGACGTGGCGCTGCTGCGCGAGCTGGGGGCCAATGCCTACCGGCTGTCGGTGGAATGGAGCCGGCTCGAGCCCGAGGAGGGCTCGTGGAACGAGGCGGCAGCGGACCGGTACCTGGAGTGGATGCGGATGCTGCGCGCCCAGGGCATCCAGCCCATGGTGACGCTCAGCCACTTCACCCTGCCGCGCTGGGTGGCCGCCGAGGGCGGGTGGGCCAACGAGAAGACGGTGGAGCGGATCGCCGCGTACACCCGGCGGGTGGCCCGCAGGCTGGGCTCCGAGGTGGACCTGTGGTGCACCCTCAACGAGCCCAACGTGCTGATGACGTTCGGCTACATGCAGGGCACCTGGCCGCCGGGGCAGAAGGACGGAAAGCTCGGGCTGCAGGTGCTGGCGCGGCAGATTCGCGCTCACGCCCGCATGGCGCGGGAGCTGCGCGAGAACGACACGGTGGACGCGGATGGAGACGGCCACGCCACGCGGGTGGGCATCGCGCACCACGTGCGCATCTTCCAGCCGGCCACGCGCTCGCCGATGGACCGGATGATGGCGGGCATCACGGATCGCCTCTTCAACCAGCTGCTGGTGGATGTCCACCGCACGGGCCGCATCCAGATCTCCGTGCCGGGCATGGCGGACATCGACGAGGTGGTGCCGGAGCTGAAGGGCTCGTACGACTTCCTGGGGCTCAACTACTACTCGCGGGACATGGTGCGCGCGGACTTCCGCAGCCCCACGCTGTCACGCCAGTACGTGGCCGAGGGGCGGCCGGTGAACGACCTCGGGTGGGACGTCTACCCCGAGGGCCTCTACCAGGCGCTCAAGCGTTACGGGCGGGCGGGCCTTCCCATCTACATCACCGAGAACGGGATGGCGGACGGGAAGGGGGAGCGCCGGCCCGGGTTCCTCCGCGAGCACTTCGAGGCGCTGGTGCGCGCGGCCCACGAGGGCGTGGACGTGCGCGGCTACTTCCACTGGTCCCTCCTGGACAACTTCGAGTGGGCGGAGGGCTTCGAGCCGCGCTTCGGCCTGTTCCGGGTGGACTACAACAACCCGGAGCGGCCGCGGTTTCCGACGCCGGCGGTGGACACCTTCCAGGAGCTGGCGCGGGGTCTGGGGCTGAATCCCCAGGCGCGCACGGACGACGCGGCCTAGAAGACGAAGTCCTGCTGGAAGGCGAAGCCCAGGCCCACGAAGGGGATGGCCTGGGACGTCTCCTGGCCGGTGCGGTAACGGTGGTGCACGTGCCACGCCGCCGTGACGAAGGCGGTGGGGTGGTTGAAGGAGGAGTAGCCTCCATCCCGGAAGGTGTAGGCGACGAGCGCGCCCAGGCGCATGTTGGCGTTGTTCGCGGCCTTCATGTCCTCGCCAGGCCGGAAGTTCTCCTCGTCGTAGAAGGGCAGGAGGTAGCGGAAGGTGGCGCCCAACGTCAGCGGGCCGGCGAAGTAGACGAGGTTGACCTCCTCCGTGAGCATCAAACCGCGGCCGGGGAGCAGGGTGTCCGGGCCAGCGTCGTACCAAAGCGTGTCCCCGCCACGCAGGCGCATGTTGAAGTAGTCGAGCGTGACGACGTTCTGCAGGGCGATGGGCCCGATCTGGGCCTGCAAGGTCGGCTGCAGCATGGCGTGCCAGCCGGTGGTGCCGTAGGTCTGTTGGGACTGGGTGTTCGCGCGCTGCACCGCGTCGGAGTACTCGTCCAGCGGGGAGCGGAAGGACTGGAGCATGCCAGCGGTGCCGAAGAAACCGTAGGCATCCACCACGGCCTTGAGGTTGAAGACGGCGATGGGCTGCCACTGCACCATCGGCCCCACCGCGGTGTAGCAGGGGTTGAGGCGCACCTGGCCGCCCAGTCCCAGGAAGGTGTCACGCCAGAGGATGTCCTCGCTCTGACCCAGACGCTGCGTGTGGCTGATGCGCAACTTGTACTCGGCCACCGTCGGATTGACGCCACCGCCGACGAAGTGATCGAGGTTGAGCCGCCGCGCGGGCATGCCAGTCAACGGAGGTGCGGGGCGCGGGACCTCGGGGGCGTCCCCGGTGGGCCCCTCGGCCAGCGAGTTGGAACCCAGGAGCAGCAGGCCGCACAGCAGGGTACGGGCAGAGGCGGAGGAAGGCATGGGGCCCTCTTTCCTTCGTGGGGGGCTCCGGGGCATCGTGTCGACAGAGACGTGCCGGGGCCCGGATGGGGCCCCATGCTACATCAGGAATGAGGCGACCTTGGAAGCCACGGCCGCGGTGCTACCCAACGAGTCCAGACGGCTGGGCACGCTGGAGCAGCTGTATCTGACGTTCTTCTGGTTCTCGAGCAACGTGCACTGGGGGGCGATCCTCACCATCCTGGTGCAGTCCCAGGTGCTCGTCATGGTGGGCGACGAGTCCAAGGGGGCCGGGGTGGGGATGGTGATCGCCATCGGCTCCATCACCGGCATCCTCGTGCCGCCCCTGCTGGGCACCTGGAGCGACCGGGTGCGGCTGCGCATGGGACGGCGACGGCCCTTCATGGTGGTGGGCACGGCGCTCAACCTGGTGGCGCTGGTGGGGATGGCCACCTTCCCCTTCCTGAAGACGGACAGCCTGTGGGGCTTCACGGGGGCGTATTGGCTCTACGTGGGGGCCTACCTCATGGCCAATTTCGCCAACAACGTCGCCACGGCCCCCTACACGGCCCTCATGCCGGACGTGGTGCCCCCGGAGCAGCGGGGCTCCGTGGCCGGGTGGTATGGGCTGATGACGCTGCTGGGCAATGGCGTGGGCATGGGCCTCGCGAGCTCCATGGTGAGCCAGCAGGCCTCCCTGGGTGAGTTCCAGGGGCAGGTCTACCGCGTCTACCTGGTCATCGGCTTCATCCTGGTGGTGGGCGTGCTCATCACCGTGCTGGGCACGCGCGAGCAGCCGCTCACCACCCAGCCCAAGCCCTTCCAGTGGAACTCGTTCCTGAAGGGCTTCGTGGCGCCGTTCCGCTCGCGGGACTTCCGCTGGGTGTTCCTCACCCGGATGCTGATGTCCATGGGCGTGTTCAGCGTCCAGAGCTTCCTCATGTTCTATCTGAGGGACGTGGTGAAGGAGTTCTCGGTGTTCGGCCGGCCCGTGGCCACGACGCCGGAACTGGCCGTGCTGGGTGTGTTGGGCCTGTTGCTGTTGCTGGCCCTGCCCAGCACGGTGATCGCCGGAAAGCTCTCGGACCGGTACGGGCGCAAGCGCGTGGTCTACGTCGCCGGAACCATCCAGGCGGTGGTGGCCGCGGGCTTCATCCTCACCGACAACTACCTGGCGGCGCTCTTCATCGGCGCCCTGTTCGGCGTCGGCTACGGCGCCTACGAGAGCGTCAACTGGGCCCTGGCCACGGATGTGCTGCCGGACATGGACGACGCGGCGAAGGACATGGGCATCTGGCACATGGCCCTCACGGTGCCGCAGTTCCTGGCCACGCCGATCGCCGGGGCACTGCTGGACACCTTCAATTCCTACGGGAAGCAGGGCGGCCGGCCCACGCTGGGCTACACCGTCATCTTCTCCCTGGCCATCGTCTACTTCGCGCTGGGCACCGTGTTCGTGTCCCGGGTGAAGAAGGCGAGCTGAGCCCTCCCGTCCAAGTCCCGGACGGCCTGGAGGCAACCCGAGCGGGCAGGGGGGCCCATGTCAGGCCCGCTTCTCGCCGCCCCGGGTGGGCCGTCTGGTACTAGAGTGACGCCCCCGTGAGCCGTCTTTCGCCATTCCTGCTCGTCCTGCTGCTCGCTCCATCCGCCTGGGGCCAGCCGTCCTCGCCGGCCCCGGAGGCGACGCCCGTTGCGGAGCCGCCTCCCACGGCCGTGGAGCCCGCTCCCGTCCTCACCGTCATCCTCCTCCCCCTGGAGAGCAACGCGGAGGCCCGGGAGCAGGCCGCCGGGGTGACGGCGCTCCTCGTGAGCCGGCTCGCCGAGTCTTCCCTCCTCGCGGTGTCCACCGCGTCGGATCAGGAAGCCGTCCGCAGCGCGGGAGTCTGTGCGGCGGGCCCGTGCCCCGAGGCCGCTCCCGGCACGCCCGGCTCCAGCAAGGGGCGCTACCTCATCACCGGCAGGCTCGATGGCTTCGGCTCCCGCTACCTCCTCACCACCAGTCTCGTGGACTCGGAGAGCGGACGCGCCCTGAGCCGGCCTCGCATCGAGGTGGCCGCGCGGGAGGCCCTGCCTCGCGCCGCCGTGTCGGTCGCGGATCAGCTGCTCGCCACGCTCATCCCGGAGCCCACGGAGCGCGTGATCGCGAAGGCTCCCACCGTGACGAAGGTCCCCGGGACGGGCTCGTTCCTCGTCGGCGTGCGGTTCAACAACAGCCTCATCTCCAACCTCTCCACGTTCAACCCCGGTGGGGACGTGGAGTTCGGCTTCCAGTTCCATCCCGAGTGGGTCGTCTTCGGGCAGGTGGGCCTCTCCTACGTGACGGCCCAGGACGCGGGGCGCAAGGGCGGCCTCAACGTGCTGCCCAGCGTGCTCGGCCTGCGCCACTACCACAACGTCGAGCGCTCCTTCCGTCCGTACTGGGGCTTGGGCCTCGGCGTGCAGCTGTCCTTCGGTGAGTTCGGCATCTTCCAGCAGACCGGCCCACTCCCCACCGTCATGGGCTTCTTCGGTTGCGAGTACCTCATCGCTGGCCATCTCGGCATCCAGCTCGAGGCCTCCACCAACCTCGCCCAGGCCACGCTCGGCCTCTCCAATGGGGGGCTGGGCAGTGGCCTCAACCTCGAACTCAACGCCGGCCTCGCCTGGCACTTCTGAGCCCGGAGCTCCCCACATGCACTCGCGCTGGCGTGTCCTGTCCCTGCTTGCCCTCCTCGCCGCTGGTTGCGAGGAGCGTCCCTCCCAGCCCTCACCCAAGGAGCAGGCCGAGGGCTATTACGTGAAGGCCAACACCGAGTACCTCCAGGGCAAGTTCGAGGACGCCCTGGCCTCCTTCAACACCATGAAGGAGCTGTCCCCGGACGACCCCCGCCTGCCCGCGGCCATGGGCGAGGTCTACCTGTCCATGGGCCGCTTCAACGAGGCCTTCACCCAGTTCGATCTCGCCCTCAAGCGTGACGCCAAGCGCTCCACGAATTGGAGCCGGCTCGGCTTCATCCATGCCCAGCTCGGCCGCACTGATGAGGCGCAGAACGCCCTGAGCAAGGCGCTCGCCCTGCACCCCAAGGACTTCAACGCCCTGGAGCAACTGGCGGAGATCCACCTCAAGCGCGGCGAGAAGGACGCCGCCGTGAAGCACTTCGCTCTCGCCGCCGAGGCCAGCCCCGATGCCAGCAAGACGCCTCTCGTGCTGCGCGCCGTGGAGGTGCTCACGGAGGACAAGCGCCATGATGAGGCCCTCCTGCTCCTGAGCGAGTGGACGGGCAAGGGGGTGCGGACTCCCGAGCTGCTCACCGCGCTCGGTGACGAGCAGGTGCGGGCGGGCCAGCTCCTCCCCGCCGCGGCCTCCTACCGCGATGCCGCCAGCGGGTCTCCCAAGGATCCCACGCTGTGGGAACTCGTCGGGGAGATCTACACCAAGCTGGACAAGCCAGAGGATGCGCTCGCGGCCTACCGAGAGTCCCTGCGTGTGAAGGAGCGCGCCGTCATCCATGTGGCCATGGCGCGCCTCCACCTGGGCCGCAACGAGCGCCAGGCCGCCGAGCAGGAACTGGGGCGGGCTTTCGAAACCGTGTCGGGCTCGGATATCCGTGAGCTCACCGAGCTGGCGGATCTGCTCTCCACCTTCGGACGCAAGCCGGACGCCTTGCGCATCCTCTCCAGCTTGAGTGCCGAGCCAGATCACGCCAAGGACCTGGACCTGCAACTGCGCACCGCGGCCCTCGCCCAGGAGCTGAAGGACGAGGCCACCGTTCGCACCGTGTGTGAACGGATCGCCAGCAGCGGGGTGGCGCTCAAGAAGTGCCCCTGAGCAACGCCCGGAGCGGAAAAGTGCGGTGCGATCATCCGGCGCATTCCACTTCTCACCGATGAGAAGTGGAATCGGGTGGGCGCATTCCGCTTCTCACCGGTGAGAAGTGAAATCGGGTGGGCGCATTCCACTTCTCGCCGACGAGAAGTGAAACGCAACAGGCCCCATCCACTTCTCGCCGGCGAGAAGTGAAAAGGGCCTGGAGCAATCCACTTCTCACCGATGAGAAGTGGAATGGGGTGTAGGGCTAGTTCTTGCCGCCGGGCAGCTTGCGGTACACGCCGACCACCTGGCCCAGGATCATCGTCGAGCGGAAGTCCGCCTTGCTCACGTAGATGGGCTGCATGGTGGCGTTGGCCGGCTGGAAGCGGATGCGATCGCCCTCCGGGTAGTAGCGCTTCACCGTGGCCTCGTCCTCGATGAGCGCCACGACGATGTCCCCGGGCTGCGCCTGCGGCGTCTTGCGGACGAAGAGGTAGTCCCCGTCGAAGATGCCGTCTTCGATCATCGAGTTGCCCTTCACTCGGAGCGCGAAGACCTCTCGTCCCTGGCCGCCCAGCAGGAAGCTGTCGATCCGGACCGAGTCCTCCACGTTCTCCTGGGCCAGCAGAGGGGCTCCGGCCGCCACCTTGCCCAGCAGGGGAATCTCGATCAGCCCCGACTCCTTCTTCACTCCCAGGCCGAGCAACAGCCGCGCCCGCTTGGTGGGCACCAGCGACCGGCTCTGCTGCTCACCCCGGTTGAGGTACCCCTTGCGCTCGAGCGCCTTGAGGTGATCGTTCACCCCGTTGGTCGAGCGGATGTCCATCTCCTCGCCAATCTCCCGGATGGTCGGCGGGAAGCCCCGCGACTCCGTCTCCTTGACGATGAAGGCCAGGATTTCCCGCTGGCGTTCAGTCAGCTCTTCCATGCCTCGCTCCCTCGTTTGGTGGGCAGCCCACCAGCGCAACAAGCTTTCAGTACCGTCATGCTCCCTGAACATACGTATAGAGTCAATTCGTTCAAGGATGAGCACGTACAATCCGTGGGGGTCCTCCGCTTCCCAACAGGCCCTGGGGTCGTTCCCCTTCTCCGCGTAGACTTCCAGACACCTTGTCCGAGTCCCGACATACCCTCTTGTTGGTCGACGACGAGCCCGACGTCATCGACCTCCTCGTGCGCATGTTCCAGAAGCGCTACCACGTGCTGTCGGCCCATTCCGGGCCCGAGGCACTGGGGCTGCTGCGGCAGCACCGCGTGGACGTGCTCATCACCGACCAGCGCATGCCGGAGATGACGGGCATCGAGCTGGTGGCCGCCTCGCGCGCCGAGGGCATCGACGTCACCGCGATCCTCCTCACCGGCTACACGGACCCCGAGGACATCATCGCGGCCATCAACCGTGGCCAGGTGTACCGCTACATCACCAAGCCGTGGGACCTGAACGATCTCATCATCACCGTGAAGAACGCGGTGGAGTACACCCAGCTGCGGCGCGACAAGGAGCGGCTGCTGCGCCAGCTCCACCAGCGGGTGGAAGCGCTCGGCGTGCTCTACGAGGTGAGCCGGGCCAGCGCTGGCGAGCCGCTCGGCTACGACGCCATCATCGATCGTGTCCTCACCGCGGTGTCGCGTGTGCTGCCCTATGATTGTGGAGCCGCCCTCATCGCGCTGGGGTGGGACCGTAACGCCACCCTGCGCCTGCGCTGCCAGGGCATCGTCGTCGGGGAGCAGTCCCTGCTGGGGGTGAAGGAGTCCATGCTGGCCGCGTGGGGCCAGCGCTCGGGGCTGGTGCTGCCAGAGGATCGCGTCATCACGCACGTTACGGGCACCACCTCCCAGGACGCCGCCGCCCCGGCCGCCTGGGCCAGCCAGCTCACCGTCGCCCTCACTGCCGGTGGCCGCCCCGTGGGCCTGCTGTCGCTCTTCTCCCAGCGCCCCCACGTCTACTCCGAGGAGGATGGCGCGCTGCTCGACACGCTCGCCAACCAGACGGCGGACGCCATCCAGTCCCTGCGCGCCTCCGAGGAGGCCTCGCGCCAGCGGATCGATCGCATGGTCGAGTCCATGGCCGATGGCGTCATCCTCACCGACGAGAAGAACGAAATCGTCGTGCTCAACCCCGCCGCGCGCCGCATGCTCGTGCTGGGAGAGGGGCCCCCCGCGCCGGATGCCAGCAAGCGGTTGCGCGAGAAGCTCGGGTTCGATCCCTTCGAGCTGGTGCGCGGCTGGGAGTACGGCGGCGCCCAGGTGCTGCGCGAGGAGCTGAAGCTCGACGAGCGCACCATCCACACCACCGTCACCCCGGTGAGCGACTCGCGCGGCGTGCTGCGCGGGGTGTGCGTGGTGCTGCGCGACGTCACCGAGCAGAAGCAGCTCGAGGAGCGCAAGGACGAGTTCGTCCACATGGTGAGCCACGAGCTGCGCACGCCGCTCACCTCCATCTCCGGCTCGTTGGACCTGGTGCTCAACTTCCTGTCCACCGACATGAACGAGAAGCAGCGCCGCTATCTCATGTTGGCGCGCGACTCGACGGAGAAGCTCAACGCCATCGTGGATGACCTGTTGGACCTGGCCAAGTTCGCCAAGGGCCGGCTGCGGATGAACTTCGAGTGGGCCTACGTGGACGAGCAGGTGCGCCGCGCGGTGGAGAAGTACGGCCCCGCCTTCATGGAGCGGCGCATCAAGGTGTCTGCCGGCCTGCCCCAGCACGGCCTGCGGGCGCTGGCGGATCCCAACCGGCTCACCCAGGTGCTCAACAACCTGCTCACCAATGCCGCCAAGTTCACCCCCGAGGGGGGTGAGGTGCGGCTGGAGCTCAAGGCCACCTCGGCGGTGCCCGGCTATATCGCGCTCACGTGCTGGAACAGCGGCGAGCCCATCGCCGAGGAGAACCTGGAGCGCATCTTCGACCGCTTCGAGCAGGCGCGCACCCAGGCCAACCGCACCGTGCGGGGCACCGGGCTGGGCCTGGCCATCTGCCGCAACATCGTGGAGGCCCACGCCGGCCACATCTGGTGCGAGCCCTGCCAGGACGGGGTGCGCTTCGTGGTGGTGTTGCCCGTGGAGCCCCCGGCCGAGTACCTGCGGCCGGACGGCCTGGACTTCACCCAGAAGCACAACCCCGAGCGGCGCGGCAGCCTGGTGCTCGCCGAGGCCGAGCCGGACATCGGCTACATCACCAAGGCCCTGCTGCGCGCGCGGGGTTACGAGGTGCGCCTGGCCCTCAACGCCGAGGAGTGCCTCACCCAGGCGCGTGCCCACCACCCGGATGCCCTGCTGGTGGACGCCCGGCTGCCCGTCATCGACGGCCTGCGGCTGGCGGAGATCCTCCGGCATGATCCGGAGACGCGCCAGGCACCGCTGCTGCTCTTCTCCGCCTTCGACGAACGTCAGCGCGCCTTCCGGGCCGGGGCGGACGCCTTCCTGCCCATGCCGCTGCAGTCCGACCGGCTGCTGGCCACCGTGGACTCGCTGGTGCGCGGCAACGCCGGCAAGCAGCAGGGGCGCGTGCTGGTGGTGGACGATGACGAGAAGGTGGGCGCCATCTGCCGCGAGGTGCTGGTGAGCCTCGGCTACGAGGTGCAGGTGTGCTCCACCCTGGAGGAGGCCCACCGCGCCCTGCGCGAGCGCCGCCCGGACGTGCTGCTGCTGGACGTGCAACTGCCCGACGGTGACGGCTACCTCTTCCTCGAGGAGCTCAAGGCCGAGCGCGCCAGCGGCTACATCTCCGTCATCTTCCTCTCCGCTCATTCCGAGACGAGCGCCAAGGTGCGCGCCCTCAAGCTCGGCGCGGACGACTACCTCACCAAGCCCTTCGACGCGCTGGAGATGGGTGCGCGCGTGGAGATGGTGCTGCGCCGCAAGGAGCAGGAGCTGGGTGCCTCGCCCACCACGCAGCTTCCCGGCTCGGGCACCATCGAGCGCGAGGTGCAGCGCCGGCTCGCCGAGCGCCGGCCCTTCGCCTTCTGCTACCTCGACCTGGACAACCTCAAGGCCTACAACGACTACTACGGCTTCGCGAAGGCCGACGGCGTCATCCGCCAGACGGGAGATCTGCTGCGCGAGGTGTTCGGCCAGGACGGTCTGCCCGGGGACTTCCTCGGCCACGTGGCGGGTGATGACTTCGTCTTCGTCACCTCCTCGGAGAGCGTGGATCGCATCTGCCAGCGCGCCATCGAGGCCTTCGATCGCATCATCCCGCTCTACTACGACAAGCAGGACCGGGAGCGCGGCTACATCGAGGCGGAGGATCGCTACGGGGAGAAGCGCAAGTTCCCCATCATGAGCGTGTCCGTGGTGGCGGTGCTGAGTGACGGGCTGTCCAGCGATCATGCCGAGCTGGCGCGGCAGGCCGCGGACATGAAGAAGCGCGCCAAGGCCATCCAGGGCTCCGTCTACCTGCGCAGCGACCGGGAGCTGGCGGTCATCCGGACGGCCACGGGATGAGGCTCTACCAGCAGCTCGTCCTCTTCATGCTCGCGGCCACCGTGCTGCCGCTGGCGGCGGTGGGTTTCCTGCTGCTGTCGCGCGCGGAGGCGGAGCTGACGGGGCGGATCGTCTCCGAGCAGCGCGTCATCGCGGAGTCCACCGCCGAGAGCGCCTCCTCGGAGCTGATGAAGACGGTGGATGCACTGGCCCGCTCGGCGGAGCTCTTCAGTTGGGAGAGCATCACCCCCGAGGAATTCCAGGGCGGGCTGCAGCTGCTCTACGGCCAGTCCCCGGCCGTCAGCGCCGTGCTGCACCTGGATGCGCAGGGCAACCCGCGCGGCCAGCCCGTGTTCCGAGCCTCTGGCGACAGCGAGCACCCGGGCTTCGAGCCCTCCGCGACGCAGGCACTCGCCCGGGCCGTGCCGGTGCAGACGCTGCGCCGCGGCAACAAGGGACAGGCCGCCCTGGGCCGCGTCTACGCGCATGTGCCCAGCGGACGGGCGGCGGTGGCGGTGGCGGTGAAGCTGGCGGATGGGGAGGACGCTCCCTTCGCGCTCGCCGAGGTCGTCTTCGCCGACCTGGAGGACTTGCTGGCGCGGCGCGCGGGCGGCAACCCGGGCTACATCGACCTGGTGGACACCACGGCCGGGCGCATCCTGGCCAGCTCCCTGCCGGAGCGGCGCCTCCAGCCACTGGAGCCCGCGCTGGCCTCCCGGCTCGCCTCGGATGATGGGCAGGTGCGGGGGTTTCGGTTGGACGCTCCCGCCCTGCAGGTGAGCGCCGCGCGGGTTCCCAAGGTGCCCGGCTTCGAGGTGGTGGTGGCCGTGGACGAGGCCGTCGCCCTGGCTCCGGTGCGTGCCATGCGCCGCACGGTGCTGCTGTCCATCGGGGCCGCCTTCGCGGTGCTGCTCGGCCTGGGCGCGCTCTTCACCCGCAGGCTCAACGTCCGCCTGTCCCAGGTGGTGGCCGGTGCCGAGGCCTTCAGCCGTGGCGAGCTGGAGCGGCGCGTCACCGTGGAGGGGGAGGACGAGCTCAGCGAGCTGGCCTCCACCTTCAACCGCATGGGCTCCGAGCTGGAGTCCGCCCGGGCCCGGATGCTGCGCTGGAACGACGATCTCAAGGTCCGCGTGGACGAGGCCACCGCCGAGCTGAAGGCCGCCCAGGCCCAGCTGCTCGAGGCCCAGAAGCTCGCGGCCGTGGGCCAGTTGGGCGCTGGCGTGGCCCATGAAATCAACAACCCCCTGGCCGGCATCCTGGGCAATACCCAGTTGCTGATGCTCGAGCGCGACGAGAAGGATCCCGACTTCGACACGCTGCGGAAGATCGAGTTGAGCGCCAAGCGCTGCAAGGACATCACCCAGAACCTGCTGCGCTTCTCCCAGCAACGCGCGAAGCCCGAACTGCGCGCGGTAGACCTCAACGCCGTCCTCCGCGATGCGCTCTCGCTCACGGAGAACCAGCTCCAGGGGGAGGGGATTGTCCTCGTCACCGAGCTGGCCTCTCCTCAGGCGCGGGTGAAGGCGGATCCAGGCCACCTATCCCAGGTGGTGCTGGCCCTGGTGTCCAACGCGCGCACCGCGATGATGAAGACGGAGGCGAAGCGGCTCACCCTGCGCACGGGCGAGCGGGAGGGGCGGGGCTTCTTCGAGGTGGAAGACACCGGCAGGGGGATCGCCCCCGAGCACCGCTCGCGCATCTTCGAGCCCTTCTTCACCACCAAGGACGTCTGGTCCAATGTCGGCTTGGGCCTGTCGGTGGCCTGGCGGGTGGTCAGCGAGGCGGGCGGCTCCATCGACCTGCGCACGGAAGTGGGGCAGGGCACCTGTTTCACCGTGTGGTTGCCGAAGGCGTGAGGCCCGGGCCCCGGGTGAGGTAGCTTGAGGGCCGTATGGACGCCCCCCGCTCCCCCCGGCGCAGTGCGCCCTTCTTCATTGGCCTCATCGCCATCCTGGCGGCGCTGCCGCTGGGCTATTTCCTCTTCCTCCACCAGCCTCCCGCTCCTCCGCCTCCGGCCGTCCCTCCGCCCCAGCAGGAGGCACCCTCCGAGGCCCCGCCGGAGAAGCGGGCGGTGGAGCTCAAGCTGGAGGAGATCCGCGGCACGGTGGAGGTGCGCCGGGGCGGCGGGGAGTGGCGCACGGCCAGCGTGGGCGAGGCCCTCCACCCCTCGGACGCGGTGCGCACCCGGGAAGGCGCCTACGCCGTCATCATCAGCGGCGAGGCCGTGGAGATCCGCATGGAGGCCGGCGCCGAGGTGTCCGTGGAGGAGCTCACCACCACGCTCACCCGCTTCCTGCTCAACAGCGGTATGACGACGGCCCGCGTCAAGATGGACGTTGGCCAGACGTTCGAGATGAAGGCCGCCGGCAGCGACGCCCTGGCCCGCACCGAGAGCGGTACCTTCACCATGAACAACAACGGCGCGGGCACCGTCGCCCTGGCCACCCTCGTGGGCGAGGTCGCCTTCAGCGGTCAGCGCAAGGTCGTCATCGTCCGCGCCGGCCAGCAGTCCGTCATCCGTCCCGGCCGTGCCCCCACTGAGCCCACCCCCATCCCCACCAGCCTCCTCCTCAAGGTGAACTGGCCCGCCCAGCCGCGGCGCAAGGTCGTCGTCTCCGGGCAGACGGACCCCGGCAATCGGGTGGAGGTGGGGGGTCGAATCGTCCCCACCGACGAGGAGGGCCGCTTCTCCCAGATCCTCCCTCTCCAGGAAGGCCCGAACTCCGTCAAGGTAGACGTCGTCTCCGTGGGAGGCCTGCGACACGAGGAAAAGCGCGACCTCACCCTGGATACCACCCCTCCATCGGTCAAGGTGGACCCAGGGATATGGGATGACCCAGGGTCCAAGGCCCCATGACGGCAGGCTGGCAGATGAGCGCCTCGATATCGGGCCGTCTGGCCTCGGGTTTGCAAACTCTTACGGCCCGAGAATCGTCTCTGTACCAAGGGCAATCCCGGGTGAAAGCCTGGGTGCGCAAAGCCGTGGGGCCTGAAGCATGGCCGGCCGTGGTTGCCGTGGGAACTGGCGCTGCTCGTGGCGCTTGGGGGGCTGAGCCCGGGATCGTCCTTGGTTGCGGAGGGATGCGTCTGTCTCCCCGATGTGCAACCGAGGTCCGCCACGATGTCGCGAATGATCACCACCTTCGTGTGTCTGGTACCCATGCTGGCGCTGGGCCAGAGCGCGGCGCCGCTGACGGGTAGGTCGCAGGTGGTCAACAACGGGCCGGGGGACCAGAGGGATCCCCACGTGAGCGGGGCGCTGGTCGCCTACACCCACCAGAGCAGCCTCTTCAGCAGCGAAATCCGCTACCACGATCTGCTCACGGGCGAGGACCAGGCCATCCCCACCGAGGGGGGCTTCGACTCCCTGGCGGACCTCAGCGGCAACAGGCTCGTCTTCACCCGCACCACCGACGCCAGCCGCGTCTTCCGCTTCGACGTGGGCGCGGGCGGCCGTGCGGTGGAGCTCGCCCCGCGTTCCGGCGTGGAGCGGCGCTCGGCCACCATTGGCGGCCAGACGGTGGCCTGGCAGGAGCTGGGCTACACCGCCGAGTCCCTGCCGCCGGAGATCTTCGCCTACCGCCTGGACACGCTCACGCTCACCCGGTTGTCCGAGGACACGAACGAGGATCGCACGCCCGCCGTCAGCGCGGAGGGCAAGGCGGTGGCGTGGATCAAGTGCGCCACCAGTCTCGACGGGTGTGACCTCTGGGCGGCCCGCGAAGTCGCGGGGGGCTACGAGGTCTCCCAGCTCACCGGGCCCGAGGGCGAGGAGTCCCTGCCCGACACCACCGGCGAGGTGGTGGTGTACGTGACGCGCTCCCTCGTCAACGGCGTGCCGGAGTCGGACATTGCCTGGCAGCCGGTGGGCGGGGGCGAGGTGCATCGCCTGGCGCTCGCGGGCGTGGACACCCACCCCAACGTGAGCGGTCCGCTCATCGCCTTCGAGCGGCGGGATGCGTCCAGCGCGACGCCCAATTTCGATGTCGTGCTGTACGACCTGCGCACGCAGACGTACTACCGCCTCACCGAGACGCCGGAGAGCGAGACGCTCAGCGACATCAGCATGGGGCCGGATGGGCTGGTGCGGGTGGTGTGGACGGTGCGGCAGAACGGCGATCTCAACGTGTACGCCTACGTCTTCCGCCTGCCGAGCGAGTGCACGCGCTCCCCCATCAAGGATGCCGCCGCCGTGTGCGCCTCGCCCGGGGGGAGGTCGCTGCTGGGCTCGCTGGTGGTGAGCCGCTCCGAGGGGGCCCCGGAGGTGGTCTCCACCGAAATCGAGGGCACGGGCACTGGAGTGCTCTGCCTGGACAACGGTTTCGAGGCGTCGCCCGCCACCGCGGGTTGGGTGTGGCTGGGCGCGGGCCTGCAGGTGGGGCCCGATGAGCTCCATGAGGACGTCACACTCGTGGCGCGCAAGGTGCCGCTGCAGGGCCGGCGCGCGCTGTCCGCTCAGGTGGCGGGTGGGCCCGGCAGTGCGTTGCGTGTGCGCCTCTATGGGGAGATGACGTGCGACGTCGGGTTGAAGGACGGGCCGTCCCAGGACACGGAGGTCCGCTACGGCCAGCTCGTCCCCGCCGGGTTGGACGCCATGCGTGGGAAGGCCGCCTTCACGTGGTACTTCGTGCCGAGCGGATACGAGGGGCAGCTCGTGCGGGGCGGCGGCTCGGAGGGCTCCAACGGGGTGCCGGACGGTACCGGGGCGCTGCCCGATGAGGGCTCCCCGCACGTGGGCTGCCGCGCGGCGGGCGGCCCGGTGGCCCTGCTGGGGATTTGGATGCTCTCCGCGTTGCTGCTCCGTGACAGGAGCGCCGTCCGGGCGCGGCGCCACGCTGCCTCGCGGCGATAGAACTTCGGGCGCGGCATGGACGCTGATAAATTACCAACACTCTGAACTGTTTCCTTCCAGTGCTGCTGCTCGTCGCCTCGGCGGCCTCGGCGGACACACTCGACATCCTGGGTCCGTCCGCGCCCGTACCACCCGATGGGTTCCCCATCGCCCTGGTGCGGCGGGATGCCACGGGTGCGCCCGTGGCGGCGCAGGGGCTCTCCGTGTCGGCGAGCGGGGCCCGGCTGAAGCCAGGGCCCGAGCAGGCTCCCCTGCGGACGTTCGTCGTCGTGCCGGAGCCGGGAGCGCGGGAGGTGCGGGTGACCGCCGAGGGGGAGGGACTGAGGGCCGAGGCCCGGTACGTGTTGGGCCCGCCGGCCACCCAGGTGTCGCTCGAGGTGGAGCCGCCCGCGCCCGTGAAGGGGCGGGACAAGGAGGCGCGGCTCACGGTGAGGATGCTCCAGCCGGACGGCACGCCGGATGACACCGGCGCTCCCCCCGTGCTGCGGGCCAACGTGGGGCGGGTGGAGGAGCTCGAGCGCACCGGGCCCGGTACCTGGCGGGCCCGCTATGTGCTGCCGGACACGCGCTACCCGGAGGTGGCCATCCTGGTGGCCCTCTCGGCCTGGCCCCATCCGCAGTCCATCTACGGTGCCTACGGCAAGGTGCTGGTGCCGCTCGCCGCCTCGGTGGAGCTGCCGGGCCGCACCGAGCCCAACGCGGATTTCTCCGTCACCATCGCCGGGACGACCTTCGGGCCCGTGAAGGCCGCGCCGGACGGGCGCTTCCGGCTGCCGGTCATCGTCCCTCCCGGACACAGCGTCGCACAGGTGCGCGCGGTGGACGCGGCGGGCAACGTGCGGCGCTCGCGGATGGACCTGGCGCTGCCACCCACGGATGGGCTGGCCTGTGTCCTCAACCCGCAGTGGCTCCCGGCGGACGGCGTCTCCCGGGCGCGCATGCTGTGCGCCACCAGTGACGCCTATGGCCGGCCGGTGCAGGACGCGCGGGTGACGGCCTCGGTCCGCGGTGGCTCCCTGAGCGGGCCGAGGCGCGCCGAGGGCGGCCTGCTCGAGTGGATCTACACCGCTCCGGCCAGTGCGTCCGCGGAGCCCGAGTGGCTGGTGGCCACCTGGCCGGAGCGTGGCACCAGCTCGCGCGAGGAGCTGACGCTGCGGCTCGTGCAGGGCCCAGTGGCGAGCGCCGTCCTGTCGCTGGCCGAGCCGGTGGTGCACCTGGGCTCCACGGTGGCCGTCACCGCCACCACGCGGGATGCCTCCGGCCAGCCGAGGCCCGGGGCCGTGGTGGTGCCCCGCTCGCCGGTGGGCACGTTCAGCCCGCCTCGCGAGGAGGCCCCGGGCGTGTTCCGCAGTGCCTGGACGCTGCCGCCGGGCGGCACGCCAGGTGGGACGGTGGTGGAGGTGCTCGCGTATGGCCCGGTAGGCACGGAGCCGGCGCGCCTGCGTGTCTGGGCGGAAGGGGGTGTGCTGTCCGCGGGCGTGACGGACCTCGCCGGCCTGCCGGTGCCGGGACAGCCGCTGCGCGTGGGAGGCGAGGAGCGGGTGACGGGCGAGGACGGCACGGTGGTGCTCGGCCCCCTGCGCCCGGGCCGGGTGGAGGTGGTGCACGGGCTGTGGCCTGGCCTCCGTCAGACGGTGGACGTGGTGGCCGAGGGCGGGCCGGTGTTCCCCCTCGAGCGGGCGCTCGTCCCCTTCAGGGCGGAGCAGCCGGTGCGGTTGGCGCCCCCCGTGGCGGTGAATGTGCGGTTGAAGGTGGAGGGCGCGCGCGTCACGTTCTGGATGGAGGACGCGTCGGGCCGGGTGCTGGAGGGCCGCGAGGCCCATGTGGCGCTGTCCGCCGGCCAGCGGAGCGCGGTGGAGGTGAAGGAGGGGCGCGGCAGCTTCGTGGTGACGCATGACGGGCCGGTGAGCGTGTCCGTGGCGGACGTGGCCACCGGCGTCACCGCGCTCACCGAGGTGCGTCCGTGAGGTGGGCCGCCTGGGCATGGTGCTTCTTCCTGCTGCCGGGCGCGGCGCTCGCGCAGCTCGCGAGGGCGGAGTCTCCGGAGCTGGCGGCGGCCATCGCCGGGCGTGTGTGCCGGGACTTGGACGGGGATGGCCGGTGTGCCCCCGGGGAGCCGGGCCTGGCCGATGTCCGGCTGGTGCTGGCCACGGGCCGTGAGGTGCGCACGGACGCGCGGGGCCGCTACCACTTCGCCGAGGTGGACGCGCGCACGCCGGAGGTGACGGGCGGTGTGCACCTGCGGCCCGGCCGGCAACGGCTGAAGGTGGATGCGCGCACCCTGCCGCCCGACAGTGAGGCCACCCCCGAGGCCGTCACGGTGGAGGTGCCGTGGGCCGCCGTGGTGCTTCAGGACTTCGCGGTGCGCACGCTGGCCGAGTCCACGTCCTCGCTGGCGATCGCCTATGACACGACGCCTCCCTCGGCGGCGGTGGTGCCGGGCGGGGTGGACTTCCTCGTGGCGGGGCATGCCTCGCCGGAGGATGAGGTGACGGTGGGCGGCGTCCCGGCGGAGGTGGACGAGCGCGGCGATTGGCGTGCGCGCGTGCGGCTCGTGCCCGGGGAGAACGTGCTGTCCATCACCGTCCTCGGGACGGAGGCGCCCCTGCGTCTCTTCCGCCAGCGCATCGACGTGGTGTCGCGCGAGAGCAGCCTGCTCGTCATCCCTCGCGAGCCGGAACCGGCGGGCGCGCTGCGGCTGCCGGGAAACAAGGACGAGCCCCCGGCGAGTGGTCCCTCCTCGGTGATGGCCGAGTTCCCCGTGGGCACGCGCGTGCGCTCGCCGCGGGGCGAGGTGACGGTGGGGCCGGAGGGGGCCGTGCTGGTGCCGCTGGTGCTCGCCCCGGGCCCCAACCTGGTGGCGCTGCAGGTGCAGCCGCCCGGCGAGCCCGCGCGGACGGTGACGATCCAACTGGAGGCGGTGCCCCGGCCCTTCGCGGTGGGGTTGCTGGACGTGGAGGCCACGCTCTCGCCCTTCACGGGAGACTTCCGGCTGCGGGGGCGTGGCGCGGCCCATGGTGAGGCGCGCCTGGGGCCCTTCTCGCTGTCGGGTGAGGTGGATCTGCGGGACACCGACGTGGACGGCCCGCGCGAGCGCCCGGCGGCGGACTGGCTGCGCCCCCGCATCCCGCGGCTGGACCGGGCGCCGGATCCAGACCTGGCCATCGCCGAGTGGGGAGACACCTCCGTGGGGCTCACGCCCAACACCCCCGAGAGCCGGCTGCGGCTGGAGGTGCGTCATGATCGTTTCGGCCGGATGGGCCTGGGGACGTACCGGGCGTATCAGGCGGAAGGGGAGGTGGGCCGCTACCACCGGCCACTGTTCGGCCCCTTCGCGGAGCTGGCGGCGGAGCTGGGCCGGCTGCGCGCGGGCGTGAAGGCCTTCGCCGGAGGGCTGGCGGACCCGACGCGCTCGCTCTCCGCGCTGCCCGCGTACGAAGAGCTGCGCGGTACCGGCGGCAGCCTCTACTACCTGGGCTCGTCGCCGGTGGCGGAGGGCTCGGAGCTGCTGCGCGTGGAGCTGCGTGACGGCCTCACGGGGCTGCCGCTCGCCGAGCGCCATCTCATCCGGGGCCGGGACTACGAGATCGACTACTCGGCGGGCCGCGTCCTGCTCGCGCGCCCGCTGTCCCTCATCGCGGGCGAGCCGTTGCTGCGCGCGGCTCCCCTCACGGCGGCACCGGAGCCCGTCCTCACCGTGCAGTACGCCGCGCTGGAGTCCGGCTCCCCGGCGGACGCGGCGGGAGGCGAGGCGTGGGCGGAGTGGCAGGGCGGGCGGGTGTCCGTGTCCGCCGTGCGCGAGCAGCGCGAGGGGGCTCCCTTCCTGCTTCTCTCCGGACACGCGCGCACCACGCTGGGCGGTTACACGCTCATGGCCGAGGTGGCCCGGAGCCGGGGCTCGGCGTTGAGGCCGGAGATGTTCGGCGTCTCGGACGATGGCGGCCTCACCTTCCTGCGGCCGGACGAGGAGGGCGCGCCGGGCGGCGGGGATGCCGTGGGACTGCGCCTGCGCGGGCCGGGCCTCTTCGGGACGGGCTCCGTGGACGCGTCCTTCCGCCGGCGCACCGCGGGCTTCTCCGATGGGACGCACGCGGACACCCGGGCCTTCCGCCAGCTCTCCCTGCGCGCCGTGCAGCCGCTGGGGCCGTGGCGGCTCACGCTGCTCGGGGATGAGCGGCTCTCGGTGGATCCGCGGCGGCCCTTCGGGGAGGGCCTGTTGGAGGCGCGGACGCTGGGCGTGGGGGTTGGCTACACCGGGGAGCGCTGGGGAGTGGAGCTGAATCTCCGGGACGCGCTCCTGCGCGCCAGCGAGGAGCCCGGCGAGGGGGAACTGCTCGAGGGAGGGCGCACGTCCTTGGGGCTGCAGGGCTACTTCACGGTGACCGACTGGTTGCGGGTGTCGGCCGGCCACCGTCAGGCGCTGATGCGGCGTGGCACGGGGCCGGGCAACGTGGATGACAGCTTCTCCTCCGCGGGCGTGGACGTGAAGGTGGGCGAGGAGGGAATGGTGGGCGTGCGGGGTGGCTGGGGCCCCCGGTTGGGACCGCTGGCCTGGGTGCAGGGCACGTGGCGCCGGGGACAGGACGTCTACTACGGCAGCCACTCGGTGGACGTGGACGGGCCGGACTTCGGCGCCAGCCGCGCGGTGAGCGGGGCGAGCACGGAGCTGGGGGATGGAACGCGCCTCTTCGTGGAGGACGTGGCCTCGCACGATGCCAATGCCGTGCGCCTGTCGCGGGCGGTGGGTTTCCAGCAGACCGTCTTCGGCGCGGTGAACGTGGGCGCCCGCTACGAGCGGGGCCTGCGTCATCCCCTGGAGCTGCCGGGCTCCCTGCGGCGCGATGTGGCGAGCCTCTCCGGGCAGCTCCTGTTGGAGCGCTTCCGGGCCGATGGGCGCCTGGAGCTGCGCTTCGAGCGCGGGACTCCCCCGCGCGGCGCGACGGAGCCGGTGGATCGCATCCAGGCGGTGATGAGCCTCGCCACGGAGGCGGTGCTGCGCGAGGATCTGTCGCTCTCGGGCCGGATGAACTACGGCCGCACCTACGAGCGGGAGAGCAGGAAGGCCGAGGCTCGGCTGCTGGAGGGCTACGCGGCGCTCGCCTGGCGGCCTGGTCCCTTCCTGCTGGTGGCGCGTTACGGCCTCACCTACGAGTTGCTGCCCGGCGCGCGCTCCGTCTTCGGGGAACGTGGCCAGCAGATCATTTCACTGCTACCGGCGGTGCGCCTGGGAGACCGCTTCGCGCTCGCGGCGGGGTTGCACGCGGGCCGCAGTAACCGCGACGATGTGGCGATATGGGTCTTCACCGGTTCGGTGCGCCCGTCGGTGCGGGTGGTGGGCGGTCTGGAAGTCGCGCTGGAGGCGGCGAGGCGGTCGGTGGCACCCGAGACCGAATCGTTGCATTCGCTACGGGGCGAGGTGGCCTGGCGGGTGGACGAAAGGCTGCGGGTGGCCACGGGTTATACGCTGTTGGGGTTCACCGGGACGGGCTTGCCGGAGGAGGCAAATGATGGGTCCGACAGGCTCTATCTTCGGGCGGAGCTGGCGTACTAGGTGGGCCGTGCGCGTGCGGCTCCTCTGCCTGTGTGCGGTGGCGGGACTGGTGATGATGGTGGCCGCCAGCGCGCATGCCGATTGGCGCACGGGCGTGCCCATGAAGGAGGCTCCCAACGACGTCCTCGAGGCGTGGGGGCCGGGGCGCTTCTCGGTGGGGTACGCACAAGGGGCCTACCTGTTCGCGGACGGGGGCGTGGCGCGGAAGATCCCTGCCACCGCTCCCTCCGCCGGCACCTACTACCGGCTGGCCGAGGACTGCTTCCTCACGGTCAACAAGGATGAGGGTGGGCACCGCAGTGGGGCCGGGGTGGATGGGAGCTCGTGCGGAACCTTCGCCGAATCCGCCATCCATCCGGCAGGAGCCAGCGTTCTGCGGGTGATGCACGCACCGGAGGGTGGAGCCGTTGCGGTGGTGAGGGAGCCTGGGGGGACCGTTCCGGTGCCCTACGTGTCATCGGGCAGCATCTACGACTCCGACGCCTTCCTCCCGATTCTGGATTACTTCAACCTGCGCCCCCTCAGCGGTGTGGTCGCGGTGGCGCGGGTGGGCGGCGAGGCCTATGCGCTTCTCGGCACCACGTATACCGACTCGACCGTCCAATGGATCAAGCTCAGCGAGCGCAATCGGGTGCTGGATACCCGGTCGCAGAGTGGCCCGTCGGCCCTCGCGCTGTCGATGGATCTGTTCTCCGCTGGAAACCCCGCGAATCCCTTCCCCTATGCCGTGGTGGGAACGCAGCTGGGGCTGCTGCAAGGGTCGATCTCGGCGTCCCCGGATCCGCTCAAACCGGTCCCGGGGTTGAGCGGGTCCGTGACCAGCGTGTCCATGAACGTGGGCGCCGGGGGCGATGCCGGAGTGGGGTTCGGCATGGCCATCGTGGTGCGGCCGGACGGCAGCCGCCAGGTGGTGAGCCCGGTGCCCATGCTCTCGGACACGAAGGCGGGGACCGTCTGGCGGGTCAGGCCCCTCCCGGCGAGCATGGTGGGGGCTCCCCTGCACCAGGTGGTCTGCACGGGGGCGAGCCATTGCGTCCTCACCGCCGCCCAGCCAGAGAAGGACAACATCTTCATCTACACCAACGACGCGGGCCCGGAGATCTCGGTGACGGCTCCGGGCGCGAGCGTGGTGGCGGCCGGGACGGAGACCTCGGTGACGCTCGACGAGGGCGGGGGCTACCGGTTCACCTTCGCGGCGGAGGATCCGGAGGGAGATCCGGTGCTCGTGACGGCCACCCCGCCGAGCGGACCCACGACGGGGTGGACGGTGGTGCCGGCCGCCGGGCAGCGGGCGGGAGACCCCGTTCTCTGGGACGTCGCCACCTCCGCCAGCTGCGAGAACCGGAGTCTGGGGAGCTTCAGGGTCTCCGCCTCGGATGGCCTGGCCGCGCATGAGGCGTACGAGACCGTCCATGTGTCCGTGAAGCACACGCGGCATCCGGAGGTGCCCCCGGTGGTGTTCGCCGATGGTGGCACGGTCCCGGGCAGCGGGGCCGTGAGCGAGTTGATCCCGGGTGGGCCTCCGTTGACGCTGCGGGTGTCCGGTGGTGGCACGACCGCCGCGGGCTGCCGGATTCGTCCGGAATGGGAGCCACTGTTCTCGGGCACGGGGGTTCCGTTGCTGGAGCAGGATGGGGGCACCGCTGTGATCTCGCCTCCGGAAGCGCTCTGTTCGCTGGAGGAGGCCAGGAGCTTCGACTTCCGGCTCCACGTGACGGACGACACGGGCCTCTCCAGCGCCAAGGACTTCACCGTGCGCGTGGGGCCCACCGAGCTGACGTCCATTGACGCGGGAACGCTCCTGTTCGAGGTCGACGGAGGTTCTCCCTCCTCGAACGAGCTGTGGGTGCACGTGGACTCGGACCTCAACTGCCCCGAGTCCCGTGGACTGCGCGCGAAGCTCTCGCTCGAGCGCCTGGAGGGCGGCGAGCAGCCGCTGGCGGAGACGGAGGTGCTCCTCCCTGGGGCGTGGCAGGTCCCCCCGCAACAGGGGTGCGGCCGGACCGTGCGGTTGACGGGCGTGATGGAGGACGAGGCGGGCCAGCGGTCCCCGGTGTTCGCGCGGGAAATCGAGACGCCCGATGCGGGCGTGAAGCTGGAGCCGCTGGCGGAGGTGCCGGCCCTGGTCGCCCGGTGTGGAGAGCAGGCGCGTGTCACGCTGAAACAGACCTTCCCGCCGGGCGCCTGCCAGACGCCGGACGTCACCTGGACACAGGATGGGGGCCCCCCCCTCGAACAGAGCGTGCTGTCGGGCCCAACGGTGTCGCTGGTCACGCGGGACACCGGGTTGGACGCGCTGGTGGGCCAGTCGCTCGTGGTGGAGGTGAGGGCGAGCGTGGGGGAGAACAACAACGACTCACAATTCGTCACGGTCCCCATCACCGTGGAGCCTTTCGTGAGGGTGCGCCGCCGCACCGAGTTGCCAGCCGCCTCGGAGACAGGGCTCGTCGGCGTCTCCGTGGAGCTCCACAACACCACCGCGTGCGGAGTGACGGGCGTGAGCTACGTGGAGCGCATGGAGGGCCTGACGTACGTGGAGGGCAGCGCGAAGTTCGACGGCCAGCCCGTGGAGGCCACCTGGGAGTCGGAGGCACTCACCGTGACGGGGTTGGCCCTGCCGGGCGGGGAGACCGGGACGCTCACCTACGTGGCGCGTCCGCACCTGGTGGGCGAGCGCCGCATGGAGGGCGAGGCCCGGTTGGGCAACGAGGTCATCTCCCTGCGTGATGACCCGGGGATCCAGATACCGGACTCCGGCTGTGGCTGCTCCGGCTCGGGTCCGGGCCCGGTGCTGTTCGCGCTCGGGGCGTTGGTGGCGGCCGTGCGCCGCCGCCGCCGGTGAGGGTGGGGCGCCCGCCGCGCCCTACAGTCCGAAGCTGATGCGGCTGCGGCTGCTGGGGCCCGGCTCGTCGCGCCGCTCCTCCAGCACGCCGATCAGCTCCAGGCCCCGCAGCGTGGCCAGCACGCCGCGCTCGGGCAGCTCCGTGATGGTCAGCAGGTCCGCCACCGTCTTGCTGCCATCCGTGTAGGCCAGCAACAGCGCCTGCGGCCCCTTCAGCTTCAGCTCGTGCAGTCCGTAGGGCGGGGCCGCGGCGGGGAAGAGCCGGCGCGAGCGCGGCATGTGCTGGCGCAGCGTCTCCAGCGGCTCGGAGCGCAGGACGCCCTCGAGGATGAGATCCCCGGGGAACACCGACAGCTTCACCAGGCCCGCGCGGGGCGGCCGGGTGGGGCTGAAGCCATAGGCGCCCTCGGTCCACGAGAAGGTGGACCAGAGGATTTCCTTCACCTGCTCCTCGATGAGCTGCGCGTGCTTGCGCGCGTCCAGCAGGCCCAGGCGCATCATCGCCTCGCTGGAGCGGAGGTTCTGCTCGCGGGCGAGCGTGGCCACCTCTTGCAGCTTCGCTTCCGGCAGCGCGCCGCGGCGCACGCAGAAGCGCGCGAAGCGCTCGTGGGCGAGGTTGGAGGCCGCGTACACCGGGCGGCCTGCCGCGAAGTAGACGACCTTCAGGACGGAGCCCTGCTTGAGCTTCAGCTCTCCGCTGTGGCGCGCCTCGTAGTAGGCGTTGAGCAGCCGGGGGATGCTGGTGTTCTTCAGGTCTCCCGAGAGCGACCACTCGGGTGGGGGACGGCGGCCGATGCTGGACGTGGCCGGCTTGGTCCACACCTTCTCGCGTTCGCCGAAGGGCAGGGCGAGTCCGGGCTCGGGGTCCGAGGAATTCTCCTGGGCCGCGGCCGGTGCTGGCGGCTCCTCGGCGGCCTTGAGTGCCTCCAGTGCCTGGAAGGCCTCGTCGGCGGAAAGGGGTTCCGCCGCCTCGACGGTGGGCTCGAGCGCCTCCAGCGCCTTGAGCTCGTCCTCGGCGGGGGGCGGTGCCGGTACCTCCTCTATCTGCTGGGCGAGTGCGTCCAGCGCCTGGAGCTCCTCGGAGGAGATTGCCATGGTGGGCGTCTTGTCGTCCGACGCGAACTCCTCCAGGTCCTCGAGCTCCTCCAGGTCCTCCGTCTTGAGGGTGACAGGGTGGGCCCCCTGGCCGAAGGTGGGCGCCTGCTCGGGCGGAGCGTCGTCCTGTGGGGTGGGCTCGGTCTCCGGGCTGGGCTCGGCCTCGGCCGGGACCTCATCCCTCATCGGATCCTCGGCCTCCTCGACGAGCGCGAGCCCCTCGACCACGGGGGCGTGCTCCTCTGAAGGGTGCTCCTCGGGCGGATGCTCCTCGGGAGGCTGGCGGAAGATGGGCTCGTCCTCGGAAGAGGTGAAGACGGGCTCGTCCTCCATGTCCAGCAGCGCGGCGTCCTCGAAGACGACCACCTCGTCGTCGTCGTCGGAAGCGGCGGGAGGCAGGGGGCGGGTGAGGCCGCAGAGCTGCTCGACGGACTCCAGCAGTTGCAGCAGCTCGAAGGGTTTCTCGAAGAAGGCGCGCGCGCCGTGGACTTCGGTGGCCTCGCGGGCGAAACGGTCTCCCTTGAAGACGCCGCTGACGGCGACGGCGGGGATGGCGTGGTCCCGGAGCGCGGAGAGCACGGCGCTGCCCCTCATGTCGGGCAGCAGCAGGTCCACCACCGCGGCATGGAAGGCCGCCGGGCGCAAGAGGGCGAGCGCGGCCTCGCCGGTATGGACGGCCGTGGCCTCATGACCGCGGCTTTCGGCCGCGGCGACCATGAGGGAGGCGAGTTCGGGGTGATCCTCGACGATCAGCAGTCGCGCCATGGGGGGCGCGCACCATACCATTGGAGCCATGGACGTTCAGGGCTTCCATCATCTGGCCATCCAGGTTCGTGACGTGGAGAAGGTCACGGCCTTCTACCGGGATGTTTTGGGCTTCTCCGAGCTCAAACGACATCACCGGCCGGACGGTTCACTGCGCAGCATCTGGGTCGGGGTGCCGGGGGGCGGCTTCCTGGCCCTGGAGGAGGTGTCGGGGGAGCCGGAGCCCGGCCCCTTCCGGAACGAGCAGCCAGGGCTCTTCCTGCTGGCCTTCCGCATCTCCAAGGCCGGGCGGGCCGGGGCGGTGGAGGCCCTGGCCCGGGCGGGGGTGGCGCTGGAGCACGAGACGCGCTGGACGGTGTACGTCCGGGACCCCGAGGGCAACCGGGTGGCGCTTAGTCACCACCCGGAGGACTGAGGGCGCAGGCGCGCCTTGCGGAAGGCGGCGGGGGGCGGCTACAAGCCGTGCCGTCATGCGCCTGGGCGAACTGCTCCTTCAGGAAAACGTCATCACCCCCGAGGCGCTGGAGGAGGCGCTCGAGTCCCAGGTCGTCCATGGCGGGCGGCTCGGGACGAACCTCGTCGAGCTGGGGCTGCTGTCGGAGCAGGAGCTGGCCCGGGTGCTGGGCAAGCTGCACAACGTGGCGTCCGCCTCGGGCGAGATGCTGCCGGATCCGCGCGCCCTGGAGCTGGTGAACCTCAACGAGGCGGACGAGAAGGACTACCTGCCGATGCGGGTGGACGCCACGCGGATGAGCGTGGCGGTCATCAACCCCCAGGACATCGAGACGCTGGACGCGCTGGCCTTCAGGACGGGCAAGCGCGTGGTGCCGGTGGTCATCCCCGAGTTCCGGATGAACCAACTGCTGCGGCGCTACTGCAAGGCGTTCCGGGCGATGCGGGCCATCGACATGAACGCCGTGAGGCCCTCGCGCGCGCAGCAGGAGGCGGAGAAGGCGGCGGCGGCGGAGCAGTCCGCGGATCTGATCAGCGAGGAGGAGTTTCAGTCGCTCTACGCGCAGGCGCTCACCGGCGGGGGCGCGCCCCTGGGGGCGGAGCCGGTGTTGGAGCTGGTGGAGATGGTGGAGGAGGAGGCGCCGGCCCCGATTGTCGAGGGGTACGTGATGGAGGCGCCGGTGGAGCTGCCTCCGCTGGAGCTGCCGGAGGGGCTGGTGCTGGACGAGGCGCCGCCCGCCGTGCCGCCCCAGGTGCCCGTCATGCCTCCGGTGGAGCGGCCGCGGCCGCCGCCTCCCGTCGCGGCCCCGCACCCGGTGGCCACCGTGCAGCCCCGCCCGCCGGTGCCGGTGGCGCCAGCGCCGCCGCCCACGCCGCTCACCTTCGCCGAGGCCCAGGCGGAGCTGGGGCGCAGCCTGGATCGCGAGCAGGTGGCCACGACGGTGCTGCGCTTCGCGCTGGGCAAGTGGAAGCGCAGCCTGCTGTTGAGCGTGCAGGGCGACCTGGTGACGGGCTGGCGCGGCATGGGCAAGGGCGTGCGCGAGGCCGCGGTCAAGCGCATCGGCATCGGCCTGCAGGGGCCGAGCACCTTCCGGTTGGTGCGGGATACGCGCTCGCACTACGTGGGCCCGGTGCGCCGGGACGCGGCCTCGGGCCTCTTCTACAAGCTGTTGGGCGGGGACTACCCGACGACGGCCGTCATCCTCCCGCTGCTGGTGCGCGGCAAGCTGGTGCACCTGCTGTACGTGGACAACGGGCCCGGCCAGCTCACCCCGCCCGACGTGGGCGAGCTGCTCATCCTCTCGCAGGGCGTGGGCCGCTCGTACGAGGCGATGATCCGCCGCCGCAAGAGCGCGTGAGCTACCGGCCCGGGCCGATCAGGTTTGACCCTGGCGGCTGCGCAGCGCGCGTGCGATGGCGTCGAAGGCATCGGCTCCGATGGAGTCCTCCGGGCGGTTTGCTTCGATGACCGCCGCGTCTTCCGGCTGCCCGATGTACTGCAACAGGACCGCGGCGCCGAAAGAGCAGTTGGGCGAGACCGCGGGCACGAGGCTTCGGGCCAGGGTGCGCAACTCGGCACGAGTCTCCTCCGGGAGCGCGGGGAGGACCCGCTCCTTGAACCGCAAGAGCAGGACGAACAGCCGGTCACAGTAGTACGCGGCCTCTCCCTGCTGACTTACGGCCGCCTCGAGCAGTGTGGTGGCCGTGGAGACGAACGAGGGCAGCGTCGAGGCCAGCTCGTCGGGCAGATCCGCTTCGAGAACCGTGATGACCCGTGTCTTGTCCTCCACGGAGACCAAAGGGGAGCGCACCCACGCACGAAGTTCATCCGGAGTTTTCTCCAGAAGCACGAGCAGGCCTGGCAGGGAGCCGTGAGCCTTGGGGTCGAGCTGGGCTAGTCTTCCGCGGACGGTGGACAGCAGGTCCGGGTGGCGTCTCTTCCACAGCGATTGTGTCACCACGTTCACGTCGCTGAGTTCCGGCTCGGTTGCGGCCAGTCGCTCCAGCTTTCGTACGAGCACGGCCCGTGCTCCCGTGTCCTCAATCCGTCCCAACGCTCTGATGATTTCCTCGACGACGGACTCCCCATCGTAGTCCCCCTGTGCCTCTTCGAGAGCGAGTTGCTGTTCTAGCCGCCTGACACTGACTGCCCCGCCAAGCTCACCCAGACCGAAGGCCGCGGCTTGCCTTGCTCGTGCATCCTCCTCTTGCAACATCTCCTCGAGCAGGGCTCTTGCCTGCGGTTCCGCGCCGAACCTTGAAATCAACTCACGCGCACGGTCCTCCTCTCCCCACTTGCAGGCGTCGACCAGTTCGTCCTGTAGCTGAGCCGTGTTCGTCGTATGACCCATTTTCTACCTGGCCATTCATGGGAAGCTGACGCCTGGAGGCACATAGCGCCGGACCAGGGTGCCATCGAGCTGAAACAGCTCATGAATGGCCTCTTTATCCGCCCGTACCATGGAGTCGAAGGCATCCAGCTCGCGCTGCAAGTCCCGGGAGTTGGAGACGTAGTTTGTATTATGCCGGATGCCATCAGGCCGGATTGAAGACACATCGGGTCTTCGGAAGCCGACCCCCTTGATGGGCATCCGGTCGTAGACCTCGATCTTGCTGGCATTCTGCTGAGGCTTGTTCTTCCGCAAGTCGGTGTGTCCGGCCGCCTCGCGTCTGGCCAATTCCTCCTCGATGGCCTCGTTGTGGGGCGGGTTCTGCCGGGTATGGGGCTTGCCATAGCGGGTGGAGAGCCCACCCATCATCGCGCAGGTCGCGAGCTCTCCGCAGAGTGACGCAGCGGAAGTTCCCGCGGCCACCCCGGTGACGACGAGGGTCCCGTCGGCCACCACCTGAGCCGTGGCAATGGACTCCAGTGCGGGCCCGCCCGCGGGTGCATGGCGGAGGGGGCTGAGCAGGGTCTCCAGTCCTCCCTTGGGCACCTGGGGGAGCACCTGGGGAATGCCGAGGCTGGCGACGACGACCAGGACTCGCAGGCCCGTGCCTCCGATGGACTTGCCGAAGCTTGAGGGCCAGGGAGAGGCGGCTCGACTCCAGGGACTCGGGCACGGGGAGGAGCGCGGGCCCGTACTGGGAGAGGAATTCCTCGCGTAGTCGCAGCTCCCACGGGGACTCAGGCCCCTGGGCCGGGCCCGCTGCTCCCGGGGACTCCAGCAGCCGCAGTCGCGGATGGGCCGGGGGCAGGAACGACCCGAAGGCGGCGAGCAGCGGGCGTATGTATTTCCTCCACGCTCAGCTTTTCCAGGCCCGGGTAGGTTGGCGAGGCGGGGAAGGAGAGCCGCAGCCGTTCTCCAGGCAGCGAGCCGATGAGCACCGGCAGGGGCTCGGCCCCAGGGAGTTCCGAGCGTGGGGCAACGCTTGCCGTGGTTCGTGCCCGCTGCGGCTCCGGGTCCGCCGGGAACTGCCCCCGGGAGGGAGCGCACGCCACCGCGAAGGCGAGGCTCGAGAGCAGGGCCACGCGTAGCAGGAAAGAGGTGTTCCTCATGCGGGCCGGCTCATCGGGAGTGTCTACGAAACCGGGGCCGGCTCACGACAAGAGCGCGTGGTCCGGCCGGAGTCCGGGGCTGCTCAGAGGCGCAGGCCGGCGAAGAGCTGCACGTTGAAGCCGCTCAGGCTCCAGGTGGACTGGGAGTCGGAGATGCTCACGTTGCCGGCCCGGGCGGTGTAGGTGTACTCGCCGGACGAGTAGCGCAGGCGGCCCTCGGCGCCGAAGAAGAGGTTGTCGCTGAAGAAGTACTTGGCGCCCACGCCCACGCCCACCGAGGGGCCCACGTCGCTGCCCACGTACTCGAAGTCCGTGCCCGAGCCGGAGCTGGCCACGCGGGTGGTGGTGATGGTGGCGCCCACGAGCGCCAGTCCGTAGAGGTCCACCTTCTCCAGGCCGGCCGAGCTGCTCGGCAGCAGGTGGTAGGTGGCGCGGGCGTGCGGCGAGTAGAACATGTGGCTCCAGCTGTAGCCGGTGAGCGTGTTGAGCAGGAGGCAGGCGGAGACACAGGCACCGACCTGGAACTCACCGCCGATGGCCAGCACACCCGGCCCCAGCTGCAGCACGCCCACGTCGGCGCCCACGCCCAGGTCGACGAAGGCCAGCAGGAAGTCCGCGTTGAGCACCGCGCGCGCGTCGATGTCGCCCACGCCCTGCAGGCGGTTGAGCCGGGGCGCGGTGGGCGCCGCCTGGGTCTCCGCGGCGGACGTCTGGGCCTCCTGGGCCCGCGCGGACGTCACCGTCAGCAGCGAGGCCAGGCACAGCATGGTGATTCTTCCCTGCATGGTTTCCCCTCCAGAAAAAAGGCCGCCGGGCGCTCCATGCGCTCCGGGACGGCCAGTGGTTTCTACGTCACGGTTTCTCGTGGGCCACGTCGAAGGTCACGCGCTGGCGGGGCTCGAGCCGGAAGGACTTCTCCCAGCGGGCCTTGCCAGTGGTGACGACGAGCTGGTGCTCGCCCTCGTAGAGCGACAGCTTCGGACCCGCTTTGCGTCCATTGAGGAAGATGCGGGAGCCGGCCGGGGCACGCACCAGCACGGTGCCCTTGCCCAGGAGGAAGCGCTGTTTCGTCGTGCCCTGGGGGCGGACGGTGACGGCGCGGGCCGTGCGCACCCCCTTGGTCTTGTTGGTCAGCTCCAGCGTGTAGGGGCCGGGCGCCAGCGGCACCATCAGCGGCGTCTTGCCGAGCCGCTTGCCATCGAGTGACACCTCCACCGGTGGCATCACGAAGAGCTGGAGGCGGGTGGTCACCACGGGCGTCTGGGTGGTGGGGGCCGCGGGAGCCTCGGTGCTTCCGGAAGCAGGCGGGGCGGCGGGGAGTGTCCCCGAGGCGGGCACCACGGTGCCCCCCGGCTCGGATGGAGCCGTCCCCGCCGCGAGGGCCACGGCGGGAGCCGCGTCTCCTTCCAACGCGGGCTGTGCGGTGGCCACGGCCGTTCCCCCATCGCTGTCTCCCGGGGCAGCCGGGGCGAGCCCCGCGGTCTCCGCGGGGGCTGGCGCCGGAGCCGGAGCCGGAGCCGGGGGCATGGCGGGAGGCGGCTTGGGCGCGGCCTGGGCGATGTTTTCCCGGGCCTGCTGCTGCTGCTGCTGGTTCCACACGAAGAAACCACCGGCGGCGGCCACGGCGGTGGCCAGTGCACCGGCGATGAGCGGGAGGCGCGAGCGCCGCTTCTTGGGCGCGGGCGCGTCGTCCACCTCCTCGGCCTTGGCGGGCCGAGCCGGGGCGGCCCGGCGGGCGGGAGGAGGACGGGGCGCCTCGGGCGCGGCCGAAGGCTCGTGCGCTTCCGGAGGAAGGGGGCGGGACGCCTCGGCGAGCGGCGGCGTGCGGGGCTCCTCCTGGAGCGACGGCGCGCGAGGCTCCTCCCTCGGGGGAAGGGGGCGGGCCACTCCGGGAACGGTGTGACGGCCGGTGAGCTCCATCACCGAGTCCAGGGCGACTTCGTCATTCTGCTCGAAGGGGACGTCGTGGAACTCGGCGTCCGCGTTCTGCGTCGCCTCGTCGAGGACGACGGGGGGGATGCTGCCCATGATGGGGCGCGAGGGGGGGACGGTGGCGGTGTTGCCGGAGGGGCGCGTGGGGGCCACGGACGGCATGCCCGTGAGCGAGGCACGGCGGGCGGCCACGTCCGCCAGTCCTATCTCCAGCATCTGCCGCCGGGTGGCGCGCGCGTCTCGGTCGGGCGGGAAGAGCTGGACGAGGAACTCGGAGAAGGTTTCCGCGGAGGGGAGCCCCTCGACGGCGGCCACCACGGCCTCGCGGAACTCGAGGGCGGTGGCATAGCGCTCGTTGCCGCGCTTGGAGGTGGAGATGCGCACCACCTCGGCGAGGCCGCGCGGGACGTCGGAGGGCAGGGGCGGGAGCTGTCGGGTGAGGACGGCCTGGTCCGAGTCCGACGCGTCCTGGAAGGGCATGCGCCCCGAGAGGCACTCGTGCAGCATCAGGCCCAGGAGGAACACGTCGGTGCGGGCGGTGACGGCCTCGCGGCCACCCATGAGCTGCTCGGGAGCGCTGTAGTTGCGGCGGTTGCGCACGCGCCGGCCGTTGCGCTCGCGCGGGGCGACGTTGAGGGCCCCGTAGCCCGTCACCTTGCACACGCCGTTGAAGGAGACCATGACGGTCTCCGGGCGCAGGTCTCCGTGGACGAGCGGGGTGCCGTCATCGTTGCCGGCCAGGTGGGCATAGTGCACGCCCATGGCCACGTCCGAGACGATCAGCGCGGCGAAGGCGGAGGGGATGCGCGGGCGCACCTCCAGCACCCGGCGCAGCGACTCGCCGTCGGCGAACTCGGTGATGCGGGCCAATCCCGCCTCCAGGGGCACCAGCCCGTGGACGCGGAGGATGTTGGGATGCTCCAGGACGGCGGCGCGTTGCGTCTCGCGCCCCAGCTGGGCGGACAGCTCTGAATCCCGCGTGACGTCAGGAGGCGCCCATACCAGCACCACCGGACGGGGAGGGGCACCTTCCGCGAGCGCGAGCCCGAGGAAGGCGCGAGAGCCCTCGCCGGCCAGCAGGGGCCCGAGCGGGTGATAGCGAACCTGGCTCATGTAAGGCCCATGCTATGCGATCTGGCATGGGTTCCGTCAGAGGGGGGCGGGCTTCCGTCCAGGCTCACCACAAAAGGCCGAATTTCACCTGGAGCGAATCCGAGTGGGGCCCTCCGAGAAGTTCCTGGGGTAGCAGGGTGTACCGGACGGGTTCTCCCTCCGCCAGGAGGGGCGCGCTCTGGCTGCGGGTGTAGACGAGGAAGAAGGTGGACCCGGTTGCATATTCCCAACGGAGGACGGCGCGCGAGCGGAGCTCCACGTCCTGGAAGCTTGGATCCTGCTCCAGGGTGATGGGGCTCAGCTCGGAGAGCCGCAGGAGGTCTCCCGGGGCTGCCCGCGCCGAGTAGAAGCGCTCGTAGCGCCCGCTGGCGCTGAGGACCTGGACGTAGGCCTGCAAGGAGATTCGAGGGGAGAGCACCACGAGCTGGCGGAGGGTCAGCGTGAGGGAGCGGGAGGTCCGTTCCCCGAAGAGCAGCTCCTCGGCGCGCTCCTCCAGCTCCAGCCAGCGAGGCCCCTCGCGGGTGTTCCAATAGTCGGCGCCCACTGAGGTCTGCAGCCGGGACAGGGGCTTCCACTCGACGTTCAACGACAGCAACTGTCCGGTAATCCAGTGGGAGACCGGCACGTCCAGCAGGTGTTCCAGCCTCACGTCGAGGTTCAGCGACAGGGCGCGGCTGGAGTCGGTGCCAACGGCACATCCCAGCGAGAGGGAGGAGGGGCGCTCGACTGCTATACCTGCTTGGGGGACCTCACGCAGGTCCCTCCTCTCCAGGGAGGCTTCCGTGAAGCAGCTGGCCGAGGTGGAGTTGGCGAAGAACACGCTCACATCGGCCAGGAGCAGTACACCGAGGGGGAGGGTTCTCTCGTCCGTGGTCCAGCTCAGGATACCGAGGAGCCCGAGACGCGCTTCGGGGAGGCCTGCCCAGCTGGTGCGAAGGTAGGTGGGGTTGAGCTGCAGTTGCTGCTCGTTCTGGACAGGCTGGAAGCCGGTGGGGTTGAGCTCCAACCGGGGCGAGGCATGGCTGTAGCCCACGCGCATCTGCCAGGGTTCGCCCCCGAGCTTACCGCCCGAGAGCTGGACGCCGAAGCCTGTGTCGCCCCGGCGCAGGAGTGTGCCATCGGGAAGCAGCCCGCCCCCGGAGGGGCCTCCGGTGACTTGCGAGCCGGTGACTTGCGCCGCCAACTCGTAGTCCCCGGACGGGCTGCGCAGGGACAGGTCCGCCGCAGCTGCGCGGCTGCCTCGCGGCGTGCAGTCCTCGGTCTCCAGGGTGTCCGGTGGGCAGTCCGCTGACAAGGGCGTATTCAGCGCTGTCATCGCCCCCAGCACGGAGCCCTCCCCCAGTCGCACCCGGACGACTCCCGCCAGGAAATGGGCGGGAGGGAGCACTTGCTCGGGCAGGGTGTAGTTGGGGGCAAGGTGCAGGGGGCGCCAGGGGTGGAAACGGACGCGGCGATCGGGTGGCGGAGCGGGAGGAAGGCCCGCCTCGGGTTCTCCCTCTTCGGGTTCTCCCTCTTCGGGTTCGTCAGGCCCGTTGGGAGCGCGCCAGCCGGGTTGGGCCGAGCCCGCCACCAGGGCATTCAAGATCCCCACCTGCACGTTTTCGCGGGCGGTGCCGCTCAGCTTCACGGCGGCGAGCAGAGGCAGTGCCGGGTCCAACCCGATGCGCCGCGAGTAGAAGAGGCTTTGCTCGGGCAGCGCTTCCCCCACCACGGGCGCGAAGAGCTCCAGTCCCTCCAGGAAGAAGGGGCGCTTCTCTTCCAAGAAGATCTCCGTGGTGCCGATGTTGAAGATGAGCGGGTCTGGATCCACCTGGCCGAAGTCCGGATTGACGGCCAGCATCAGGTTCAGGTCGCTGGTAAGGCCGAACTGCGCGTCCAGGCCCACGTCCAGGGAGGGGGCCAGAAGCCGTATCCCGGAGGGGTGGGGCGCCTCGGGCCGTTCGAGCCGCAAGGCGATATAGGGCATGAAGAGGAAGTGCCGGGGTGGCTCCAGGTTCCGAAGTCCGTGGAGCTCGCCGAAGCTCGAGACGAGCGTATTCGCCTCGGGCGGCAACAGGACCGAGTCGAGCTGCTCGTGCGTGCGAGCGATCTCCCGGCGGACGTGGAAGCCCCAGCGCTGCTCGTCGAGCCGTGGGAAATGTAGCAGCGCGAGGGGAATGCTCAGCTCCGCGCTCCAGCCCCGCGCATCTCGCGAGGCCGCTCCATTCCAGGCTCCGTCCCAGGTGGGAAGCATCTCGATGTCGTGTGTGATTCGCGCGTCCTCGAGCGTGCCTCCCGCGTTGAGGGAGAAGACGGTGGCGGTGTACCGGTCGTGCAGGCTGTCGATCATCACCCGCACCACATCCGAGGCAGGGATGTCATCGCGCGGGCCGAGCTGCGCGTTGATGGTGGAGGGTTTGCTGTCGAAGCAGCGGATCCCCACGTAGAGGTGGGTATCGTCATACAAGACGCGCACCTCGGTGCGCTCGCTGGGGGGGGCGCCGGGTTCCGGGAAGCTCTGGTGAAAGGCGGAGAAGGAGGGAGCCTCCCTCCAGGCAGGCTCGTCGAGCTTCCCATTGATGCGCGGAGGCGCGCCGGTGCGCACCGCCTCGAACACGGGCTTCGCGTCGAGGCGGGGCGTCGCTCCCGCACTCCTGGCGGGCAGCCAGGCCAGGAGCAGGAGGAGCCAGCCAGACCAGGTGCGTACCGGCCGGGTCCTGCTCCTGGATGATTCCCTATGGGGAGTCAGTGCATCCATGGGAGCCAGGCCTCTGGGATTCAGTTGCGGCCTTTCTTCGTACCGTCACCTGGGTTTTTGCACCGGACCTCCAGCGACTCCACCTCGCTGATGGGCAATTGCCCCGGTGTCAGCTCCCTGGACCTGGGAACCCGGATGCTCTGGCGGAGTCCTTCTCGAGTTCTGTATTGGATCTCCACTTCGGCCTGGGGGCCCGTGATGAGGGTGTCTGGCAGCCAGTACCCGTCGTCGGGCTCGGGCTCGGGCGGTTTGGGTTCTTGAAAGAACGGTGAGTCATCGCTGCAACGCTTCTTGCAGACACAGGGGCTGCAGGTGGGGAGGCTGGCCATGCGTTGTTCACCGCAGAGGTAGGTGAACGTGCCTGGCTGCTCTCGATCGTGGAAGATGATGTAACAACCATCACACTTGATGTCTTTCGTGATGTGCTTGACCGCCGGTCCGCTGATGCCTTGTTGTGCGGCGATGGGTTTCACCGTCCAGGGGGCCGTGGGAGACTTCACTTCCGGCTGGGATTGTTGCTGCCCGCTGGACCCGGCCGGCTCGGCGGCCAGGGTCTTTCCTGGCGACGACAGGACCGCGGCGAAAGCCAGGATGAATGCCATGCTCATCTTCTGTGACATGTCTTCTCCTCTCCTTCCCTCTGCGACTCCGGGGTGAAAGGGAGCGGCCCCCTCTGTCCAGGCCTGTCGGGGGCTGCCGGGTTTTTCTCGAACTCAAGTTTTGGGCGCCTTCCACGGGTGTGCAAGTGAATGCTCCTGGGGCCACGGTGGGGCGCATGCGTCTGTTCGAGGACATGTGGGGGAAGGTGGCTTGGAGCGGGAGGAAGCAGTGCGGATGATGCTCAGGGGACTCTTGTATGGGTACGGACTCACGCAGCACGCGGCGCGGGCCAGGGAGGTTCCTGCTGGGGGGGCTGGGGCTGCTGTGTTGTCTCCTGGCCTGCGAGTGCACTCCGGGGCGCGCGGAGCACGTGGATGCCAAGATGGGCGGTAGCGCCTTCTGGCCCATCCCCATCGCGGGTTCGGCCGCGCAAATCATTCCCGCGGGTGATGGCTTGCACGCCTGGGTGATGGATGGGGGCCGTCTCTCCAGGGTGGACCGGGAGGGCACCCGTACTCCCCGCAGTGGCTCCTGGCTTGCGCGGGGTGTTCATGCATCGGAGATGGTCCGGACGAGGCAACCCGGACGGGCCTGGGTGTTGACACGTCCGTCCGAGGAGGCCCCGGAACTGGACGGGGTGTATCTGGTGGACGCCGGTTCGCCAGGTTCTGGGGGCCAGGCCGTGTTCGAAGCGGACCGGCTCCTCCGGGTGAAGGTGCAGCCGCTCGAATCCCTCTTCGAGGCACGTCCGGAACTTCAAGCCCAACAGGGCGAGGATCTGGAGGCCCATTCCCATCTGTGGTTCGTGTCCCGGTCCACGGGTGAATCCAGGCTGGGGGTCATGGATACCCAGGGCCATGTCAGCTGGCTCCTCCCGCTCTCCGGACTGGGAAGTCCTGGCGAGGAGGAGATCGACGCACGTTGGAGGATCGTGCCCGTGGGGCAGGGGCCAACAGCCTGGCTCAAGGCGGGCGGGGACCTGTTCTTCCTAGACGCTGGCTCGGTTCCCGCCGTGCGGGGGCCCTTCCTGCGCGGGGAGGCCATCCAGTGGGTGGTTCCCAGTGCGGAAGAGGGGCGCGCCTGGGTCATGGCGGATGTGCGTTCCCCGGAGGGCGCGGTACGGAGGCGGCTCTACGGGGTTGATGCCTCGGCTCCCGCGAGCGCCAGGGCCACGCTGCTGCTGGGAGGCAGGGAGGTTCGTCAACTCGTGCCTCACGCGGATCGGGCCCGCCTATGGGTCGCAGTTGCCATGGGAGGGGGTGGGGGGGTCCAGCTCGTGGATGCCGATGGAAGGTCCTTGCTCCCCGAGGGGCCACTCCTCCAGGGAGAGCTGGTGCTGCTGGCGGCACTTCGCTCTGGCCGCTTCTGGGCTTTGACCCGCTCGGGAAGCGTGTCTCTGCTGGATGAGCAGGGCAGGGTGCTGGCGGGTGAAAAGGGGGAGCTGTCGTTCTCCGCCTCGGGGATGGGTTCTTTCGAGGAACTCCTCCTCCTTCCCGTGGGGACAGGCGATGAGCTCCTGGTGTGGAGCCGTCAGGCGTTGCATCTGAAGGCAGACGGAGAAATCGTCAGGGTGACGCCTTTGCATGGCGGCCGGCGCTTCTTTCTGTTGGATGTCATGCCTGGCGGAGAGGGCGCCTGGATTCAATTCGCGGATCATGAGCTGTATTTCATTCCCCTGGGAGAGAAGGGCCCTGGCGAGCCTCTCCTCGCCGTGAGAGCGAGGAGCGATGTGACCATCATTCCCGCGGAAGACGGGCGCCATGGCTGGATCCAGACGGAGCCCGCCAGCCTGGCCTATGTTCCTCTCGAGGAGGTGGGGGCGAGCCTGTCGCTTCGAGGAGGCGAGCTGCGGGTGGAGCGGGGCGGGAGCGTGACGATCCGGGGAACACTCCACGTAGGCGCCCGGCTCCATGGGAACGAGCCGGAGAGCGCCAACCTGCACTGGCCGGGAAGGGAGCACGCCAGCGAGGTGGGGGGCGTCCTCGAGGTCACGCTCTGGGATCCCCGCAGGGAGCGCGTGGTGGCCTCCTTGACCCGGAGGTTCGAGCGCGACGCACCTCCTCCCCAGCTCAACTGGTACCTCGATGACCTGACCTTGGGACTGCGCACCTACGACATCACCTTCCAATACCGGGACGACGCCGGTACCGACTCCCAGCTGGTGTTACGCGCCGTGCCCTTCCATTTCCTGCTCCGGCAGCAGGTGTGGTTCCGGACGGTGCTGGCCTGTCTCGTGGGGAGCCTGCTCTTCCTCCTGCCCATGGTGCTGCTGCCGGGCACCCAACTGGCCCACCGCTGGCTGCCTTTCACGGCGTGGATCGTGAATGTCCTGGGAGGCAGCGGGCTGGCCTTCGCCAAGGTCGCCGAGGAGCTGCGGATCCACTTTCCCTCCTTCGTGGGAGCGCTCTTCGCGGAGATGTTGCTGTGCCTGGTGGCGGGAGCCGTCTCCCCCGCGGCCTTCCGGCTGTTGGCATCGAGCAAGCCGTTCCAGTGGCTGGTTCCCGTGGCGCTCGCGCTACCTGCCACGCGCCGGCGGATCTTCTCCGAGCACGTCGAGCATGTGCGGCGCAAGCTGGAGGTCTGGCGCCGCCAGGCCAACGACGAGCAATACGTCTCCCTGCCGGTGGACTTCCAGGAGGGCTCGGCCCTGCCCTCTCCGAAGGGGGCACTGTCCGTCGTTTCGAGCCTCCATGTCCCGCCCGAGGAGCGGCTCTTCCACTTCCTCGTGCGTTCCCGCGACGTCCGGAGGGGCCATGTCCTCATCATGTCTCCGGGAGGCCGGGGCAAGAGCGCACTGCTGCGCGAGGTGGTGCGGCGGATGCTCGTGGGCTTCGAGGAGGACCCTTCACGTCCCCTGCCCGTGCTCTGTGATGCCAGGGGAGGGACGCTGGAGGAGGCCATCCACCGGGGGATGGAGTCCCTGCCGATTCCTGGGGAGCTTCACGATGCGTTGCTGCTCCGCTGTGACTTCGTCCTGGTGTTGGATGGCCTCACGGAGTCCGGGATCCGCCCCGAGGCCCTTGGGGAGTTCATCGACGGTAAGTATGGCAGTACGGTCCAGTTCCTGCTCACCTCGCGGCCCCATGTCGGCTTCCAGCAGGCCGTCGAGAGCGCCGAGCGATGGTTGCTCGTCCAGCCCAGATGCCTGGACGAGCAGGGGCTGGGCTTGTTCGTCTCCGCCTACGCGCCGGGAGGCCGGCTGTCGGAGGACGTCAAGAAGGCCTGTGTCGGACCGGATGGAACCTACCTGCCCGTTCTGGTCCGGCTGGCGCTGATGGTGGACGAGCAACGGGGCGGCGGGGTCGCCGCGCTCTACGAGGCGGCCTTCCGGGGGTTGCTGCGGCGGGGCGGTCTCTCCAGTGAGGAGGATCTGGAACTGCTGGATTGGGCTGGGAGCTTCTGCCTCAGGACCTATTGGGTCCATGGCATCCGCAGCCTCCGTTATCGCAACGCACCGGAGCAGGAGCAGATGAAGAAGCTGCTGCAGGCCGGCGTGCTCGTTCCGGATGATGACCAGGTCAAGCCAGGGCAGGCTCCCCGCCAGGTCCGGTTCTTCCACGACTCCATGCAGAGCTACCTCACCGCCCGGGGCCTGTTCACCCAGGAGCACCAGCAGCCCACCTGGGACTTCCTTTGGAGGGCGGCGGCCGATCCCCTCTTCACCACTGCCCAGTCCGAGCTCGTCGTGAGCATCGGGTCCGAGCTGTTCCAGATGTGCCTGGGGGTATTTGGTCCCGAGGAGCGGCTGCGCCGGGAGCTGAGGCGTCAGTTGCTGGAGTGGGCGCAGCTCTACGACGAGGATCTCAGGAAGCGGGACATCACGAGCGCGGTGCCGGAGGCGCTGCACCCGCGTTTCCAGGCCGCGCTCCAGGCTCATCCCGAGCCTTCTCCCCGGCGTGTCCTGCTCGTCGCCCTCGAGGTATGCGTAGGGGATCTCCCCAGCCTGGGGACCCTCTACATGCGCATGGCCAACCTGCTCTGGCCGTTGCAGCGGCCAGAGCAGCTCCGGGGCGCCTGAGCGCTCCTGGTGGCGCTTGCCCTCAGAAGGGCAGGGTGACGTGGTAGCCGTAGCGGCCGCGCCGCACCAGCAGCAGGACGCTCCGGGTGCCCCGGGCGGACAGGAGGGCCTCCTGGAAGGAGGCGGGCTCGGCCACGGGCTGGTTGTTGACGCGGACGATCAAATCTCCCGGCTCCAGGCCCACCTCGTCCGCCGCCGAGCCGGGGCGTACCGACTGGATGGCCATGGCGCCGCGCGTGGGCTTCACCCGCAGTCCCAGCCGGTTCCACCCGAGGGCCTCCACGAGCTGGGGAGGGAACTCCACGGGCGTCACCTGGAGGGTGCGCTGGCCGCCCTCGCGGAAGAGGACGAGCGGGAAGGCGGCGCGGGCGGGGTAGCCCCGAGCGCGGGTGACGTAGTCCTCGGCGTCGGAGATGCGCGAGCCCCCCATCTCGGCGAGCACGTCACCCCGGCGCACGCCCGCCTGCTCGGCGGGGCTGCCCGGCTCCACGTCGCTGACGATGACGCCATAGGTGCGGTCCCACCCGAGCTGCCGGGCCAGCCGCGGCGACAGCGCCTGCACCTCGATGCCCACCCAGGCCGGGCGCACCTTTCCGAAGCGGGTGAGCTCGTCCATGATCCGCCGCACCTTGTCCGCGGGGATGGCGAAGCCAATCCCCTGGGCGCTGGCGAAGATGGCGGTGTTGATGCCGATGACGTCGCCGTCCACGTTGAGCAGCGGCCCGCCCGAGTTGCCGGGGTTGATGGCCGCGTCCGTCTGGATGAAGTCGTTGTAGGTCCGCTCGTCCGCCTTGAAGGTGCGGCCGGTGGCGCTCACCACGCCCGCCGTCACCGTCTTGCTCAACCCGAAGGGGCTGCCGATGGCGACGACCGTCTCGCCGATCATCAGGTCCGAGCTGGTGCCCAGCTTCGCGGCGGGCAGCGGCTGCTTGGAGCTCACCTTGAGCACGGCCAGGTCGTTGTTGGCGTCGCTGCCGATGACCTCGGCCTCCAGCTCGCGCCCGTCGGCCAGCACCACGTGGATGGCGGAGGCGCCGCGGATGACGTGGTCATTGGTGATGATGATGCCGTTGGGATCCACGATGACACCGCTGCCCAGGCCCTGCTGGCGCTGGCGCGTGCCGAAGAAATCGTCCATCGCCGAGCGGCGCCCGCGGAAGGGGGACTCCGCCTCGCTCTCGGTGCCGATGAAGACGACGGCGGGGGAGACCTTCTGGACCACCTCGACGATCTCATTGCGGCGCTTCGCCATGTCGGCGCGGGCGCTGGTGCTGGCGGTGAAAGCCAACAACACAGCGAGCATCAGTCCCCAGCGGTTCACCTGGTTCTTCACGTCAAGCCCTCCCTTTGAGGCATGGCAATGTCGGGTTCGCGACGCCCTGACTGTCGGGAACTCCGCAGCAGGGCGAGCATTCCCGTCAACCGGACTGGCGTACAAGTCCAGGTTTGAATGGAATGGGTCCATGAGTCTCGTCCTTGTAGCGGACGACGAGCCCGCGGTGCTCGAGGTACTGAGCCAGGTCGTCGAGGATCTGGGGCACGATGTGATCCAGGCACGTGATGGCGAGGAAGCCTGGAACCTCGCGCGGGCGCGCCGGCCGAACCTGGTGGTCACGGACCACATGATGCCTCGCCTGAGTGGCGTGGACCTGTGTCGCAAGCTCAAGGGCGACGAGATCCTCGGCCGCGTGCCCATCATCTTGTTGAGCGCGGTTCTCCCACATGGTGCGCCAGAGGCGCACGCCTTCCTGCACAAGCCCTTCGAGATCACGGACTTCGAGACGTTGATCCGCAAGGCGCTGGAGGAGGCCCCCCGGCCGAAGCCGCTGGAGGGGGCGTCGGCGATGGAGGCCCTGGGGGACTGGGCGGTGAAGGGGTTCGGGGGCCCGTTGTCCGCGGCGAGTGCGCAGGTGGAGCGGCTGCGGGCGGAGGGGAAGGGGGAGGCGGAGGCGCTGGAGACGCTCGGAGCGCAGCTGAAGACGCTGGAGGAGCTGACGAGGGATTTCCAGGAGGCGGCGCGCCTGGCGGCCCGCACGGTGGTGGTGGTGCCGGTGGTGGCGGACGTGGGGGCGCTGCTGCGCCAGAATCTGGAGGCGTGGAAGCAGCGGCAGCCCGGGGTGAGGTGGGAGGTGGCGCTGCCCGCGGGGCCGGTGGAGACGCGGTTCGATCCGGAGCGGCTGCGCCGGGTGCTGAACGGGCTGCTGGGCCATGCGGTGCGGCATGGGGGCACGGTGCGGGTGGAGTTGGAGTCCACGCCGTCGCTGGTGACGATCCGGGTGAAGGACGGAGGCCCGGGCATTTCGGACGAGGATCTACGGAACCTGTTCGAGCCGTTTGGAGCGGGCGCGGGGTTGGGGCTCTACATCGCCTCGGAGCTGGCGCGGCTGCATGGCGGCGGGCTCTCGGTGGAGTCGAAGAAGGGGCAGGGCACCACGTTGAGCGTGATGCTGCCGCGAGGCTGAGTCTCCAACCCAGCCAGACTCCATCCCACGGACCCACCCCTCTCCCTTCGGGAGAGGGACGGGGTGAGGGTATCGCGAGCCGCGCGTTCCCCTCGGTGAGACCCTACTTGCGCTGCTCGGACTTCAGCATCCAGCCGATCATCTTGTAGAGCAGGCGCGCGCCGACGTTGCCATCCCACTCACCGCCCTCGGGATCGGGAGCGACCTCGGTGAGGTCGAAGCCGACGATGGTGCGGCCGGAGCGGACGACGCCGGAGATGAGGGCAACGGCCTCGGGGAAGGAGAGGCCGCCGGGGACGGGGGTGCCGGTGTGGGGGCAGAGGGTGGGATCCAACCCGTCGATGTCGAAGGACAGGTAGACGTGCTGGGGGAGGCCCTCGAGCATGGCATCGACCTGGCGGTTCCAGGGGATGCCGTCGAAGCGCTTGTGGTTGATGTCGGAGTCGAAGAAGGCGCGGACGCGGCCGTTGGAGGCGGCGATGTAGCGGTGCTCATCCTCGCTCATGTCGCGGATGGCGACCTGGACGAGCGACTTCACGCCGGGGATGCGCTCCATGACGTTGTGCATGATGGAGGCGTGGGACCAGGTGAAGCCCTCGTAGGCGTCGCGCAGGTCGGCGTGGGCGTCGAGGTGGAGGACGCCGAGGCCGGGGTACTTCTCGGCGTGGGCGCGGATGATGCCGTAGGAGATGGAGTGATCGCCGCCGACGGCGCCGACGCGCTTGCCCTTGGCGAGCCACTCCTTGGCGGTAAGGTAGACGGCGTCATGGAGCTGCTCGCAGAGCTGATTGACCTCGGTGGAGGCGGCCTGGAGCTCGGCGTTGGCGTGGTCGATGCCGCCGGCCTCGATGATGGGGACGGCGCGCTGCTTGGCGCGGGAGTTCCACTCGCGCCACTCGGCGGGTTCGGGGAGGATGGCGATGCCGCGCTCGTAGGGGCGGCCGGTCTCGACGTCGAAGAGGTCGACCTGGCGGCTGGCCTCGAGGACGGCGGAGGGGCCGTCGGAGGTGCCACCGCCGTAGCTGGTGGTGGCCTCGAAGGGGACGGGGATGAGGACGACGTGGGCCTCCTCGGGGGAGTGGGGGAGGCCGAAGATGCCGGAGTCGGGGGGAGCGGCGGCGCTGGGGTCGAAGGCAGCAGGCATGGTGGCGGCGGAGGATAAGGGTCCGTGTGCGCGAAGCAACGGTCCTCTTCGCCGGGGCAATCCCACCGAGCCGCCCTACCCAATACCCACCACCCGGTACCCACCACCCGGTACCCACCCCTCTCCCACCGGGAGAGGGACGGGGTGAGGGTGCCACGGACCCCGGGTCGAGCCCCTGCCTGCCCCGTGTGCCGCGAGATGAACGTCACAGTGCTCGTCCGCCCTGGTATTCCGGGTAAGGTCGGCGGGCGAGAGCCACCTGAGGAACCACAAGGAGCAATCGAACATGAGCAAGGTATACGCGGATGCGAAGTCCGCCCTGGACGGGCTGCTGAAGGACGGCATGACCATCGCGGCGGGCGGTTTCGGCCTGTGCGGCATTCCCGAGAACCTGATCGCCGTCGTGGCGGACTCGGGCATCAAGAACCTGACCATCTGCGGCAACAACGCCGGAGTGGACGGATTCGGCATGGGCGTGCTGCTGAACAAGCGGCAGGTGAAGAAGGTGATCGCCTCGTACGTGGGCGAGAACAAGGAGTTCGAGCGGCAGGTGCTGGAGAAGGAGCTCGAGCTGCAACTGGTGCCGCAGGGCACGCTGGCGGAGAAGTTCCGCGCGGGCGGCGCTGGCATCCCGGGGTTCTACACGCGCACCGCTTACGGCACCCTGCTCGCGGAAGGAAAGGACACCCGCAGCTTCGACGGCCGCGAGTACGTGCTGGAAGAGGCGATTCGCGCCGACGTCTCCATCGTGAAGGCGTGGAAGGGCGACAAGGCGGGCAATCTCGTCTACCGGAAGACGTCGCGGAACTTCAATCCGATGATCGCCACCTGCGGCAAGGTGTGCGTGGCCGAGGTGGAGCAGCTGGTCGAGGTGGGGGAGCTGGAGCCGGATCAGATCCACACGCCGGGCATCTTCGTGGATCGCATCATCCAGGGGGCGAAGTACGAGAAGCGGATCGAGTTCCGCACGGTGCAGGGCGCGGCCGCGTCCAAGAAGGACTCCCCCATCCGCGAGCGGATGGCCCAGCGCGCCGCGCAGGAGCTGCGTGACGGCTACTACGTCAACCTCGGCATCGGCATCCCCACGATGGTCGCGAACCACATCCCGCCGGGCATCAACGTCACGCTGCAGTCGGAGAACGGCCTGCTGGGCATCGGCCCGTTCCCGGCCGAGGACCAGGTGGATCCGGACCTCATCAACGCGGGCAAGCAGACCATCACCACGCAGCCGGGCTCGAGCTTCTTCTCCAGCGCGGACTCGTTCGGGATGATCCGCGGCGGGCACGTGGATCTCTCGATCCTCGGCGGCCTGGAGGTGGCGGAGAACGGCGACCTCGCCAACTGGATGGTGCCGGGCAAGATGGTGAAGGGACCCGGCGGGGCGATGGATCTGGTGTCCGGCGTGAAGCGCGTGGTGGTGCTGATGGAGCACACCGCGAGGGGCGCGTCGAAGGTGCTCAAGAAGTGCACGCTGCCCATCACGGGCAAGGGCGTGGTCAACCTGCTGATCACGGACCTGTGCGTGTTCGAGCTCATCCCGGGGGAGGGGCTGGTGCTGAAGGAGCTGCACCCCGGCGTCACGCTGGACGAGGTGAAGGCGAAGACGGAGGCGGCGTTCCGCGTGGCGCTCTGAGCCGGGTGGCTCGAGCGCTCCGGTAAAAAAGCCGCCGGCGGAGTCTTCGCCGGCGGCTCGTCTGATCCAGGCGGGCGTGGCGGCTCTCGCAGAGCGGCTGCGCCTACCCGTGGAAGGACGTGGACTACCTGAGGACCTCCGGCGGATTCGAAGAGCCCCCGCGCTGGCCGGAGCCGGTGTCGGTGCGCGCGGAGGATTACCTGTGGCGCGAGGAGCGCTACACCCTCAACCTCGAATATGAGGACATGGGGAAGAAGGTGGTCACCTACGAGGTCCATTCCGAGGGGCTGTACCGCCTCTTCAGCAAGCCGGGCCAGCAGGTGTCCTTCAGGGTGCGGAACGGGCGTGTGAGCCACCTCCGTCCGGAATGAGCCTCGCTCTGGCGCTGTGAGCGCACGCCGTCTGCCTCCCCGGTGGGCGGCCCGTGGTCCTCGAGGGGCCACCGGCCCCCTTCACTTCCCGCGACACGCTCCTCTTCCTCCATGGAGGAGTACAGCGTGGACGAAGCCTGGGAGACTGAGGTGAGCAAGGATGCTCTTCAAGAGGACATGCACGAGTGGCCGGCCACGGGCGTGCACCGGGCTCCCATGTCCTCCGAGCTAGCCTCCGAGTCCGGTGACTCCTTCTTGAAGGAAGTGCTCCAGCTCGAGCCGGCCTCACGGCTGCCGGTTCCCGGGCAACGGCTCGGGGGCCCGGAGGGTGGGCGCTTCGAGATCCTCGAGCCGATGGGCCGGGGGGGAATGGGGCAGGTGTTTCGCGCGCATGACGCGACGCTGCGGCGGGAGGTGGCGCTCAAGTTCCTCCTGCCCCGCCCAGGGCTCGAGGAGCTGGCGCTCGCTGAGGCGCGGGCCGTGGCCCGGCTCGACCACGAGAACATCGTCCGCATCTTCGACGTGGCGGAGTGGAGCCACACGCCCGGCCGCGGCCGGGTGCCCTTCCTGGTGATGGAGTGCCTGGAGGGCGAGTCGCTCGCCGAGCTGCTGAAGCGTGAGCGCCCCGGGCTCCGGCGCGCGCTGGAGCTGCTCGAGGCCATCGCCGCGGGCCTGGCGCACGCTCACGAGCGAGGCATCGTCCACCGCGACCTCAAACCCGGCAACGTCTTCCTCACCCGGGAGGGGACGGTGAAGCTGCTGGATTTCGGCCTGTCGCACCTCGCCGCGGAGCCGGTCCGCTCCGGGCTCCAGCCCCTCGGAGGCACTCCGGCCTACATGGCGCCGGAGCAGTGGCGGGGGGAGACGCAGGACGCGCGCACGGACATCTGGGCGGCGGGCGTGGTGCTGTACGAGCTGCTCATGGGGGAGCCGCCCTTCCAGGGCGCCACGATGGCGGAGCTGCGCGGGCAGGTGACCTCCCCGGAGCCAGCCCCCCCGGTCCGCGTGCGTCACCCGGAGGTGCCGCGGCAGGTGGCGTTGCTGCTGGCCACCGCGCTGGCGAAGGATCCGGCCCGGCGTTTCGCTTCGGCACTGGAGTTGCGGCAGGAGGTGCGCGAGCTGCGCGGGCGTCTCTTCGGGGCCGGGCACGAGGCGCGGGGGCCGGCCGCCGAGCCCCAGCGGCGTCAGGTGACGTTGGTGTCCTGCCAGCTCGCGG
>DASQMW010000192.1:0-10197 GCA_035645295.1 Archangium sp. | reverse complement strand
CCAACCCGACAGATTTTGGGCCTCTTGGCCAACCTTGCTGCCGCTCACCTGACAGAGAGGGGCGAGGAGCCAGAGCGCGCCCCAGGGGTCCGCACACAGCCTCTTTTCGGCTCCTCGCCAAGCCCTGGTGAATAATCCGGGTTAGCCAGGGGCCGCGTTCAGGGCAGCCGGCCCGCCGCGGGGTTCTTGCGGGCCGTGGAGAAGGCCCCGCGCAGCGCGTCCACCACGCCCCCCACCTCGCCCGCGTACTGCACCGCGTGGATGGAGTAGAGGTCCTGCACCTCCTCCAGGCGGCGGAACACCTCCTTGAGGCTCGTGCGATCCCGCGATTCGAGCGCGCACTTCGCCTCGGCGTCACGCATGCGCTGAAGCCAGGTGGTGCGGAACGCCAACCACTGCCGGTCCACCTCGCGCGCCGGAGAGATGCGCACCAGCTTCTCGCGCTCGGACTCCAGCTGCGACCACAGCGAGTCCGCCGCGTCGAGGCACTCCCGGTACGTGAGCGCCTGCTCCTCCGGAGGCTTCTTCGCTGGCGTCATCGCCGTCACCGAGCGCGTCACGCTGATGATGATCGCCAGGCAGAAGACGGACACCACGGCGATGTAGAGGCCGTAGGCGGCGGCTCGGAAGGGACGGTAACGGGGATCTTTCCGGGGATCGGGCTCGGACACGGGGCCCCGTCTTACGACCGCGCGCCCCCCATGGCAACGCCCGGGTGAGGGGTTTCCGGCCCCCGTGTCTTCAAGCCAGCGGCCGGAGCGCTTACGCCGCCATGGGCCTGCCGCTCGAGCAGCCGCTTGTGGAGGCCCTCTTCACTGGCCAGCTCGGAATGCTTGCCGCTCTCATCACCGGCTCGCAGAGGCGGCACAACGGGCCGACCCCGGTGCTCAACCTCAATCTCCAGCTGAGAGTGGGCTACTCCTTTAAGCCGCTACTCGTCCGTCCGTTCCCCTAGGCTGGAGCCCTCCACCCTGGAGGGCGTTTCATGGCACCTCGTCTGACCGGTGCGCTCTTGCTGCTGGCCCTGCTGTCCGCGTGCAGCACCAAACGCATCGTGAACCTCGACATAGGTCAGGGCCAGCCCATCATCCATATCCCCCTTACAGGTAAATCCAGGCCGGTGGAGTTGGGCGCGGAGGAGTTCACGAAGGCCATCGCGAAGGAGGTTCGGCAGAGGAGGCCCTCGACCAATCCCGAAAATACCGCTCGGGAGTTGCTCGATGTCTCACCGCGCAGTGGCTGGTACGGGTACACCCACAACGAAGGTGTCGTTGCTCTGGAAGGACAGCCCCCGGCTTCGCAGTGGGCCGCGGTGGATGTGCGATTGACCCGGGAATACCTGCGGCTCTGCGAAGCCATTGGAAGACTCCAGGCCGGTGGATGCAGAGGGACCCGAGCACCACATCGCCACAGACAAGTGGACCGATGCCACCCACAGCGGTGGTCCATGGACGCCAAAGTTCCAAAGAATCTTCGACCGGGCAGGCATGTCGCTGAACGACCCGGCGAACAAGGTCCGCGTCAAGGGCCATCAGGGACCCCATTCGCAGGAGTACCACGAGCGGATCTACGAGCGACTGGATGAAGCGACCAAGGGCTGTAGCAGTATTCCACAGTGCCAGCAGGCGCTGACAACGGAGCTGCAGCGGCTGGCGAAGCTGCTCTCGACCGAGGGCACTTCGCTCAACAAGTTGGTGACCCGGAGCCAGTAACGGAGATGACCAGCACCTCGAAGAAGTACTTCAAGCTGTCTCAGGAGGTTGATGACTCTGGCGGGTGGGATCTTGGCAATCCCACGGATTCACAAGGCCGGGAGGTCGACAACCCATGGATGTTCAGAGAGGGCATGGCGGTCCCGCTCCCGGGACGACTGAAAATTCCCATCGGTCGTCCGGGAAGGGCTCTCGACTTCACCCTCGCGGGCTTCAGCATCCCGGTCGTTCACGTCAAGGTGGCATCCGTCTTCACGGAGTTGGCTCCACGCGACGTTCAGCTTCTTCCGGTGGACATCCCAGATCAGCCAGAGCAGTTCCGCATCCTCGTTGCTACACGGCTCATCCGTTGCATCGATGACGAGGCATCCGAGGAGGTGGAGTATTGGACGCCGGAAGATGGGCGGCCCGAGAAGGTCGGGCAGTATCGGGACGTGTACGGCATGCGCATCGATCCCTCGAAAGCCGGTGACGCCAAGGTCTTCCGCACCTGGGGATGGACCATTGCCCTCATCGTCTCCGAGGAACTCAAGGAGGCGTTGGAGCGCATCGGAGCCACGGGGGTGAAGTTCAAAGAGGTGTAGCCGGCTCCAGTTGCTGAGAGCCGGCTTCTCCTTTGAACACCTCGAGCCCGGCAGGTCATCCAGACGTCAGGTGCGGAGCGTCGCGCCCGTGGCCTTGCTCCAGGCTCCGAGCAGGTGATGGATGACCTCCTGGAGCCCCACGCCCTTGGTCACCTGGGTGAAGACGAAGGGCCCCTCGCCTCGCATCTTCCGGGCGTCGCGCTCCATCACCGACAGGTCCGCGCCCACGTGCGGCGCCAGGTCCGTCTTGTTGATGATCAGCAGATCCGACTGGGTGATGCCCGGCCCGCCCTTGCGCGGCACCTTGTCCCCGCCCGCCACGTCGATGACGTAGACGGTGTAGTCCGCCAGCTCCCGGCTGTACTGCGCCGCCAGATTGTCGCCCCCGCTCTCGACGATGAGCAGCTCCGGCTTCAGCGCCTCCATCAACTCCTCGAGCGCCAGCAGGTTGTGGCTGATGTCCTCGCGGATGGCCGCATGCGGGCAGCCTCCCGTCTCCACCGCCTTGATGCGCTCGGGCGAGAGCGCCTGGTTGCGCACCAGAAACTCCGCGTCCTCCTGCGTGAAGATGTCGTTGGTCACCACGCCCAGCCGGTAGCGCTCCCTCAGCTCCCGGCACAGCGCCAGCACCAGCGCCGTCTTCCCGCTGCCCACCGGGCCTCCGATGCCGATGGTGAAGGCGCGCGCGGAGAAGTCGCGCCGCTCGGGCTGCTCGCGCTCGTGGTAGTGGCCAGGGTGGTCCCACTCCTCGTGCGTGTGGTCATGGTCGTCGTCATGGCCGTGGCCACGGTGGTCGTCGTGCATGGTTCACCTCAGGAAAGGAACAGCCGTGAGTAGAGCCGGTCGTGCGTGGAGCCGAGCAGGTCCATCAAGGGCGATGTCTGGGCCAGCGACTCCACGCCCAGTCCGGCACACGTCTCCAGCACCGCGTCCAACAGCGGCGCACACCGGTTCTGGAGTTGATGGGACTCGTGGGTGCCAACAATCCCCATCCGCACCGCCGCGGACAGCGTCCCGCGCAGGATGAGGGAGAGGAGGAGCCGCTGCGCGTCGGACAGCTCGACGTCCAGGACGCGCAGCACCGCGCCGAACAGGGGCGCGTGGTGGTAGCGCACGCCGGACTCCCGGGCCGCCTGCCGCAACGGACCCACCGGCCCGGGGAAGATGCGCGCACACGTGTCCAGGAAGGCCCGCCCCTGCGTGCGGCTCGCCCGGTTGGCCACGTGGTTGGTGAGGAAGGACTCCGCGCGGGCGTCCAGCGCGCCCAGGGAGGAGGGCTCGCGCCAGGCCGCCCCCATCAGCGGCAGCGCCCCGTGCCCCGTCTGCCAGAGCAGCTCGCGCACGAAGCGCTCCACGCCCTCGCGCTCGCGCACCTCGCCCTGCTGCACCGCCGCCTCCAGGCCTCCCGAGTGCGCGAAGCCCCCCGTGGGGAAGCCCGAGTCGGCCAGCTGCAGCACCCTCCACACGTTGCCCATGCCCGTCCCTCAGAAGAGCGAGTAGCGCTGCGCCAACGGCAACCGGACAGCGGGCTCGCACGTCAGCAGCTCGCCATCCGCACGCACCTCGTACGTCTCCGGATCCACCGTGAGCACCGGCAGCGCATCGTTGAGCTTCATGTCGCGCTTGCCGAGCCCCCGGCACCGCCGCACCCCGGAGATCTGCTTGGACAGGCCCAACTCCCGCACCATCCCATCCGCCAACGCACGTCCCGAGACGAAGGCGATGCTGGTGGCCCCCAGCGCCCGCCCCCGGGCTCCGAACATCGGCCGCATGTAGAAGGGCTGCGGCGTGGGAATCGAGGCCCCCGGATCTCCCATCTGCGACCAGGCGATGAAGCCGCCCTTCACCACCAGTTCCGGACGGATGCCGAAGAAGGCCGGCCGCCACAGCACCAGGTCCGCCAGCATGCCCACCTGCACCGCGCCCACCTCGTGGGACAGTCCGTGGGCGATGGCCGGGTTGATGGTGTACTTGGCCACGTAGCGGCGGATGCGCAGGTTGTCGTTCTCCCCGGTCTCCTCGCGCAGGCGCCCGCGCTGCTCGCGCATCTTGTGCGCCGTCTGCCACGTGCGGGTAATGACCTCCCCTACCCGGCCCATCGCCTGGCTGTCCGAGGCCATCATGCTGATGGCTCCCAGGTCGTGCAGGATGTCCTCCGCCGCGATGGTGGCGCCCCGGATGCGGCTCTCGGCGAAGGCCACGTCCTCGGGAATCTCCCGGTCCAGGTGGTGACACACCATGAGCATGTCCAGGTGCTCGTCCAGCGTGTTCACCGTGTACGGGCGCGTGGGGTTCGTCGAGCTGGGCAGCACGTTGGGCTGGCCGCACACCCGGATGATGTCCGGCGCATGCCCGCCTCCCGCGCCCTCCGAGTGGTACGTGTGGATGGTGCGGCCCTTGAACGCGGCGATCGAGTCATCCACGAAGCCGGACTCGTTCAGCGTGTCCGTGTGGATGGTGATCTGCACGTCCTCGCCCTCGGCCACCGACAGGCAGTTGTCGATGGTGGCCGGCGTGGTGCCCCAGTCCTCGTGCAGCTTCAGGCCGATGGCGCCGGCGGCGATCTGATCCAACAGGCCCTCGGGGCGCGAGGTGTTGCCCTTGCCGGTGAGGCCGATGTTGAGCGGCAGGTTGTCCGTCGCCTGCAGCATGCGCCGGATGTTCCACGCGCCGGGCGTGCAGGTGGTGGCGTTCGTCCCCGTGGCTGGCCCCGTGCCGCCGCCCACCCAGGTGGTGATGCCGCTGGCGATCGCCTCGTCCGCCTGCTGCGGGCAGATGAAATGGATGTGCGAGTCGATACCGCCCGCCGTGACGATGAGCCCCTCGCCCGCGATGGCCTCGGTGGTGACGCCCACCACCATGCCCGGTGTCACGCCCGCCATCACGTCCGGATTGCCCGCCTTGCCAATGCCCGTGATGCGCCCCGCCTTGATGCCAATGTCCGCCTTGTAGATGCCCGTCCAGTCGACGATGAGCGCGTTGGTGATGACGCAGTCCAGCGCCTCGGCATCCCCCACCCCGGACTTCAGGCCCATGCCGTCCCGCAGCACCTTGCCGCCGCCGAACTTGCACTCGTCCCCATAGACGGTCAGGTCCTTCTCCACCTGCGCCACCAGCCCCGTGTCCCCCAGCCTCACCCGGTCCCCCGTGGTGGGGCCGAACATGTCCGCGTAGTGACGGCGATCCATCTTCCGGCTCATGCGCCCTCCTCGTGTCCGAAGCCCCGCGCGGCCACCTCGGCCAAGGCGCGTTCCTGGTTCTCCGGCGTCACCGGCCCCGAGCCCAGCGCGTTGCCGCCCCACACCACCCTCGCCCCGGCGATGGCCACCAGCGACACCGTCTTCTTCTCCCCGGGCTCGAAGCGCACCGCCGTCCCCGCGGGGATGTCCAGCCGCCTCCCGTACGCCTTCGCCCGATCGAACACGAGCGCCCGGTTCGTCTCGAAGAACGGATAGTGGCTGCCCACCTGCACGGGACGGTCTCCCCGGTTGGTGATCTCCAACGTGAGGGTGTCGCGGCCCTCGTTGAGCACCAGCTCTCCCGGCTGCACGAGCACCTCTCCCGGCCGCACCTCCTCCTGTGGCGCACGCTGGAAACGCTCCAGCGGCGGCACGGGAAGGAAGCTGCCGTAGAGCGCCAGCGACAGGTCGCCGTGCTCGGCCTCGATGGGGTGGTGCACCGTCACCAGCTTCGAGCCGTCCGGGAAGGTGCCCTCCACCTGCACCTCCGCCACCATCTCCGGCACGCCCTCCATCACCTGCGCGCGCCCCAACATCTTCCGCCCCACGTCCATCAGCTCGGCCACGCTCTGGCCATCGCGGATGAGTTCCAGGAGCTGGGTGGCGATGAGCGCCACGGCTTCGGGGTAGTTGAGCCGCAGGCCCCGCGCCAGGCGCTTCTGGGCCAGAAAGCCCGCGCCGTGCAGCAGCAGCTTGTCGATCTCACGCGGTGACAGGTGCATGCGCCCCTCCGGGTGGGCCGCCCCAGGGCAGGACGGCCAGAGGGCCACCCTAGCGCGATGCGTCATTCACGGCCAGCGAGGAATGGAGCTCACCCCCGGCGTGCCCAGGGATCATCCCCGAGCAGCGAGGGCAGGAAAGACAGCCACTCGCGAGCGGTGCGCAGCAACGCCTCGGCGGAGGAGGCCGCCACGCGGAGCACCAGTCCATCGGGCCCGAGCGGACTGGCGGAGCAGACGAGCCCGGAGCGAGGCGTCACGGGCAGAGAGCCCACATGTCTGGCGAGCGCCTCCCGAGCGGAGTCCAGGGCGGACCCCACGAGGAGCACGGTCCCCAGCGCATCGAAGCGGCCGAGGCGCTCGGGCAACGCGCCATGGGCCGGGTCGAGCAACCAGCGCTCGTCTATCAGCGCCTTGCCCTCGCGGTGGACGCGAAGCGAGGACGAGAAGTGCGTGAAGGCCCAGCGCTCGCCGTTGGCACTGCGGCCGGCGGTGACGATCTCCATCAGGACGAGCGAGGCGCCCGGAGCGAGCTGGACGTCCTGGCACTGCGTGTACCGGGCCCCCGTGAAGCACATGGTGGGGTCCGGCACCCACGTGAGCAGCGCTCCCGGCGCCACGCGGGCGGACAACTCGCTGCGGCAGCCGCGCGGCGAGCGGTAGACGCGGGTGGAGCCCTGGCTCGACAGCAGCGCGGCGGCACCGTCGGCGACGTCCAGCTCCAGGGAGAGGTGATCGCCATCCACCAGCCCGCCTCCGAGCGAGCTGGTGTAGACCCAGGCGGCGTGCCCGTGGTTGCGCGGCGTCAGCAACCGCAAGGGGCTGTGCGCGAGCGCGGTGCGCACCACGGTCCGGTTTCCCACACGCTCGAAGGCGAGCCTCGCGCTCCCCGCTCGACGGGACGGGACTACCTCGAGGGGCCGCGTGTGCTCACTGGCGATCATGGGCGCACGAGACTGCCGCACGGGCCAGACGGACGCCATCTCCGAGGGAAGAAGCCCGCCCGCGAACGCCAGTTCTTGTCGGAACCAGCCAAACCTGCTAAAGCGGTTTTACCAAAAAGACCATCAATACAAGCCGAAGCGCTCGAGGGAGGATGTATGAACGTGAAGAGGATGCTGTCTGCCGCCGTGGCACTCGCCGCGGGCTGGTCCGGCTCCGCCGCCGCGATCACCGTGCCCGTGTACGGGCCCATCTGTGACACCGCCGCGAAGGTCACCTCGACGACGTACTACAGCTGCAACGGCAGCACGCACACGGCGCTCGATATCGGCAACGCCACGTGCAGCGAGTGGAACTACCGCGCCATGCTGGGCGGCAACTTCAACTACAACTACTACGGTGGGTGCGCGGCCTCATGCACCGGCTCGACCTGCAACGGCGGAGCGGGCAACTACTACGTCGTCACCGGCACCAACGGCTGGGACTTCCGCCAGCTCCACTTCAACGCCAACGCCAGCTCCGGCACGAAGACGTGTGACCGCTGCGCGCTGGGCCTGCTGGGGGCCACCGGCAACGCCACCGGCCCGCATACGCACGCCGACAACCGGCAGTACGGCACCCGCAAGACGTCCTGGTACACCACCACCGGCACGACCTGCGGCACCAGCGCCTACTGCGGCAACATCATCGGCTACGCCACGCTCTGAGTGGCTCTCCGCTCGCTGGGCGGCCGTCTTCCACGGACGCCCTGACCGCTCCCTGTCGGTCTGTCATCCTGGATTGACCCGTAGACTAGAAAGGTACCGTGATGCGAATGAACCGTGGAATCTCTGTTCTGGTGGGTGCTGTGCTGCTGGCCGGCTGTGGGGGCGAGGAGTCCGTCGAGGTGACGCCCGAGGGCGTCATTGGAGAGAGCGTGCAGGTGGAGGCTCCCGCGGAGGAGAGCGCGGTCACGGCCCTGGCGTACTGCGATGACGTGATCACCTGGAGCGCGGGCTGGACCGACTTCGAGAACCAGGTGCTCACGCTGGTGAACCAGAAGCGCGCCGCGGGAGCCACGTGCGGCGGCGTGTACAAGCCCCCGGTGCCCGCGCTCACCCTGGACACGCGGCTGCGCTGCGCCTCGCGCAAGCACTCCAAGGACATGGCGATCAACAACTTCTTCAGCCACACGGGCTCGAACGGCTCGACGTTTACGCAGCGCATCACCTCGGCGGGCTACACCTACAGCTACGCGGGGGAGAACATCGGCGCCGGGTACTCCACGCCGAGCGCGGCGGTGACGGGCTGGATGAACAGCTCGGGGCACTGCAACAACATCATGAACCCCAACTACAAGCACCTGGGTGTGGGGTACTACTACCGGTCTTCCGGAAGCACCTACGCGCACTACTGGACGCAGGACTTCGGCGCCCAGTAGGCCTCAGACCTCGACGAGGACGCGCAGCGGCTCCGGGAACTGCCGCACCACGCAGTCTCCCGCGCTGCCGTCCTCCCAGGCGAGCATCGCGAACTCCGCCGGGGCCTCCAGGGCGATGATGGGGTGGTGCCACACGCCCCGGTGGTAGTTCACGCCCTGCCCGGGGCCGCACACGAACGCGGCGAGCCGCTCCACGTCCGGGCCCCCCGAGGCATCCGTGGGCGCCACGCACACCAGGAACCGCGCGCAGAGCATGGGCAGGAAGGCCTGGCTCGAGTGCGGGTGGTGCTCGAGCAGCTTCACCAGGAAGGGCAGCGGCTGCGGCACCGAGCGGAACACGGCGAGGTTCGGCTTCGCCCCGCCGCGATCGCTCTCCAGCTTCGCGGACCAGTCGAACCGCACCGCCGTGCCCTGGTTCGCCGACGAGCCGCTCTTCAGCCCCGCGGAGACGACGTCTCCATAAGGGGCGAAGGCGTCCGGCGTCAGCGGCCTCGCGCGGATGACCCGGGGCGTGCTCATGAGCCGCGGTACGTCGAGAAGCCGAAGGGATTGAGCAGCAGCGGCACGTGGTAGTGCTCCGATGGCGCGTGGACCCGGAAGTCCACCGACACCGACGGGTAGAAGCTCTCGATTTCGAGCTGCTCGAAGTACGGCGCGATCTCGAACGAGAGCCGGTACACGCCCGCGGCGGGAATCGTCTCGAGCAGCGGCTTCACGCGTCCGTCCGCGTTCGTCACCCCGCGCGCGAGCTCCTTCCAGCCACCGTCCTGCTGTGCGTGCAGCGTCACCGTGACGCCCTCGGCGGGGCGGCCACGGGAGGTATCCAGGATGTGCGTGCTGATGCCCATGTGCCTCTCCTTCAGCGTCCCGCCATCTGCTCTCGCAGCCACTTCTCCAGCCGCACGCGGGTGATCTTCGCCTGCTCCCCGGCGGCCGTCTCCACCTCATCCGTCTTGCCGCGCTGCACCCGCTGCTCGAGCAGCTCCAGCATCTCCGGCGCGCTCTTCCCCGTGGCGAAGACGATGAAGGTGAAGCCGAACTTCTCGTAGTACTCGTCGTTCAGCTTCGCGAGCCGCTCCAGCGTCCCGGCGTCCGCCTGCGCCACCGAGCGCTGCTCTCCCCTACTCCACTCCGCGGACTTCTCGCTCTGGGGCTCGGCCTTCTTCGTCTGGCCGATGCGCGGGTGCGCCGCGAAGGCCTCCAGGAAGTCCTTCACCCCCAGCGACCACCACACCGCGTCCGCCGCCGCGAACAGGGCCCGCACGCTCGGAAACTGCCGCCGCGCGATCATCCCATCCACCCACGCCGACGAGCCGCAGCACGACTGGAACACCGCCCGCGCCTCCTTCTCGTCGAAAGCGTTCAGGCGCCGCAGCACGGTGGCCTCCGCCTCGGTGTCGAGCGCGTACCCGAAGAGCCGCAGCCGGTTCACGCCACCATGCGGGAAGATGTGCACGCGCACGTGCGTGACGGGCATGGGGTGGATCGGCTCGAGCTGGTGACGCCGGTGCTGGACGAGCGCCGTCTTGTCCACCAGCACGCGCCAGCCACCCGGCGACGCGGACGCGAGCAGCCGCTGCA